>NZ_JBWZCJ010000019.1:0-96706 GCF_059383535.1 Pseudarthrobacter sp. HLT1-3
GCATCCGCCCGGCGTTCCGCTACGACCGCTCCCTGGACGTCATCACCCAGGGCCGCAACCTCGGCATGGTCACCAAGTCCAACCTGATCCTGGGCATGGGCGAGACCCGCGAGGAAATCTCCGAAGCCCTGCGCGACCTGCACGAGGCCGGCTGCGACCTGATCACCATCACCCAGTACCTGCGACCTTCCGAACGGCACCTCCCGGTGGACCGCTGGGTCAAGCCGCAGGAATTCGTGGACCTCCAGCACGAAGCCGACGAAATCGGCTTCCTCGGCGTCATGAGCGGACCGCTCGTGCGCTCCTCCTACCGCGCCGGCCGGCTCTGGGCCACCGCCATGCGCAAGAAAGGCCGCGAAATCNCTCGCCGCGCACTCCTGAATCAGTCCTAACGATTGCGCCGAAGGGCCGGCGCCGGAACAATCCGGCGTCCAGCCCTTCGCTGCGCATCACGTAGAATTAAGGCACTATGGCGAATTCCCCTGATTCCAGCAACTCCAGTCCGGCTTCTGATGCTCCGAAGCGGGGTCTCTTTTCCCGAAAGCCCAAGGCGGCCAAGGTCAAGAAGCCGAGCCGTCTGAAGCAGATTCGCGAGGTCTTCCAGATGACCCGCGAGCACGATCCGATGGTGCCGTGGCTCATGCTGCTGGCGTTCCTCGGCGTCGTCGCTGTCAGCTTTGTCGTCGGGTTCCTGCTGGAAAACTGGATTACCGGCCTGATCATCGGCATTCCGCTGGGTGTTTTGGCTGCCACCCTGATCCTGTCGCGCCGGGCCGAGCGCGCCGCGTTCGCCCGGATCGAAAACCAGCCCGGAGCCTCGGGCGCTGCGCTGGGCACGCTCAAGCGCGGCTGGATCGTCGAAGAGCAGCCCGTCGCAGTGAACCCCCGCACCCAGGACGCCGTGTTCCGCGCCATCGGCCGTCCCGGCGTCGTCCTGGTCAGCGAGGGTCCCAGCGCCCGGGTCAAGCCGCTGCTCGACGCCGAACGCAAGCGGCTCGCCCGCATCCTTCCCAACGTCACCATCCACGTGCTTGAAAGCGGCCGCGGCGAGGGCCAGGTTCCGATCAGTCAGATCGCCAAGAAGATGACCAAGCTGAAGAACGAACTGACCAAGCTTGAGGTCAGCACGGTTTCCAAGCGCATCTCGTCCCTCGGGAGCCGGCTGCCCATTCCCAAGGGGATCGATCCCTACAAGGCCCGCCCGGACCGCAAGGCAGCCCGCGGACGCTAGGCCCATCCGCCAGACCACAGGGACGCCCCGGTAACCGCCTTTCAGGCCGGCCGCCGGGGCGTTTCCTTTGCCCACGAAACCTCAGCCGTCCCGTCGGGACAGATCCCGGAGACTTCCGTCATGAAACTTCCTTCCACTCCTGCCATCATCCGCATCTTCCGGGTCCTGGCGATCGCCGAGGCCTTCAGCTGGGCCGCGCTGCTGGTGGGGATGTTCCTCAAATGGGTTACCCGGACCACGGAGCTCGGGGTGGAGGTCGCGGGCCCGATACACGGGGCGTTCTTTGTCTGCTACGGGATCGCAGCACTCAGCTTGTGGGGGCTGCAGCGCTGGCCGTTCCGGGTGGCACTGTTCGCCGGGCTCTCCGCGGTGTTCCCCTTCACCACGGTCTGGTTCGAACGCTGGGCCGGCCGTAACGGCTACCTGACGGTCAAGGCCGGACAGGATGCGCCCGCACCGGCTGAAGAGACGGCCGGAGTTTAGCCCGGCCGGGAGCGTGCACCGAATGCGGCCTCTCGGGGCGCCCTAGGCAAACCCGGGTGGCATCGTGCCTCCCATGTCGCGTCGAGGCCCGCGCATGTCTCCACCATTCGACGCAAGTGGCCGCCAACCGGGGCGGTTTGGCGGCCACTTGCGTCGGATCGTGGAGCAGGGAGCAGGGATGGGTCCGGCAGCAGGCCGCAGCGAAGTGCGGCCGGCGCTACATCCGGACGAGAACGGTGTTCATGGCCTTGTCATGCAGGCCGCGGTGGTCCGGGTCGAAGATGACGGCGGGGATCACCAGGCACAGCAGCAGGCTGCGGACCAGGGCCGGAACCGGTCCGGCGGGGGCGCCGCCGAGCCGGATAACGTGGATCCCCATGATGCGGTGGCCAATGCTGTACCCGAGGGTTCCGATGAGCAGGGCCTGCTCGACGGCGAACACGGCAAGGGTCGCCCACGGGTCCCCGGCGAACGCGTAGTTGCTGATCAGCAGCGCGATGCCCCAGTCGATGCAGATGGCGACGATGCGCCGGCCTGCCCGGGCAATGGATCCCGGCCCGGACTCGGGCAGGCCCAGCCGTTCCCCCGGGTACTTCGAGATGCCGGAGGTGTCCGGCCCGCTGAGCCATGAGCCTATGTCTTTGCGATCAACCACCCTCCAAGCCTATCGGCAATCAGCTCCTGCCCGGCGTTGTTCAGAGTGTGGACATTCAGGGGCCACACTCTGGTCACGTATAGGCCACGTTGTGGACAGCGACTACCGTTTACCCGTCAGGGCATTCTGTAACCTGCCGGAAACAAAGCGGACACCATCGGGAAATCCTGTGTCCTTAGGGTGGTAACAGTTGCTAGCGGCATAGGAGCGGGGCAAACCTTTGCGTTTACCCCGCTGTCGGACTGCGCTGGACCACACGGCCTGACGGCCAGATCTTTCACATGCATAAGGAGCATAGATGTTCAAGACTGCGGACGAAGTCCTCAAGTTCATCAAAGACGAAGACGTTAAGTTCGTCGATATTCGCTTCACCGACCTCCCTGGCATTCAGCAGCACTTCAACGTGCCCGCCAAGAGTGTTGACGCGGACTTCTTCGTCAACGGTCAGCTCTTCGACGGCTCCTCGATCCGAGGCTTCCAGGGCATCGCCGAGTCGGACATGCAGCTCATCCCGGACGTAACCACCGCGTTCCTCGACACGTTCCGCATGGAGAAGACTCTCGCGTTGAACTTCTCGATCGTGAACCCGCGTACCGGTGACCCGTACCACCGCGATCCCCGCGGCGTGGCCGAGAAGGCCGAGGCCTACCTGGCCTCCACCGGCATTGCCGACACCGCGTTCTTTGCACCCGAGGCCGAATTCTTCGTCTTCGACAACGTCCAGTACCAGTCCTCCCCGCAGGGCAGCTTCTACAAGATCGATTCCGAGGAAGCACACTGGAACACCGGCCGCGAGGAAGAAGGCGGCAACCTGGGCTACAAGACCCCGGTCAAGGGCGGCTACTTCCCGGTCTCCCCCACCGACAAGCAGGCCGACCTCCGCGACGCCATGTGCATCGCCCTGGACGAGGCAGGCCTTGAGGTCGAGCGCAGCCACCACGAGGTCGGTTCCGCCGGCCAGGCTGAGATCAACTACAAGTTCACCACGCTGACCCACGCCGCGGATGATCTGCAGAAGTTCAAGTACGTCATCAAGAACACCGCCGATGCCTGGGGCAAGTCGGTCACCTTTATGCCGAAGCCGGTTTTCGGTGACAACGGCTCGGGCATGCACTGCCACCAGTCGCTCTGGACCGGTGGCGAGCCGCTGTTCTACGACGAGAAGGGCTACGCCGGCCTCTCCGACATGGCCCGCTGGTACATCGGCGGCCTGCTCAAGCACTCCTCAGCCGTGCTGGCCTTCACCAACCCGACGGTGAACTCCTACCGCCGCCTGGTCAAGGGCTTCGAGGCCCCGGTCAACATGGTCTACTCGCAGGGCAACCGCTCCGCCGGTATCCGTATCCCGATCACGGGTTCCAACCCGAAGGCCAAGCGCATTGAATTCCGCGCTCCGGACCCCTCCTCCAACCCGTACCTGGCCTTCGCCGCCCAGCTGATGGCCGGCATCGACGGCATCCGCAACCGCATCGAACCGCCGGCTCCGATCGACAAGGACCTCTACGAGCTCCCCGCCGAGGAAGCCAAGGACATCCCCAAGGCTCCCGGCACGCTCGAAGAGGCCCTGGATGCCCTGGCCGAGGACAACGAGTTCCTCCAGGCCGGCGGCGTCTTCACCCAGGACCTGATCGACACCTGGATCGAGTACAAGTACGAGAATGAGATCCGTCCGCTCTCGCTGCGCCCGAACCCGTACGAGTTCGAGCTGTACTACGGCGTCTAGCCACCAACGGCTTTCCACCCACGGATTGCACGACGGCGGCCCGCACCTTTTGGTGGGGGCCGCCGCCCTTTAAGCCGTCGTCGTCCGCATTCCGCTTCAGCGTTTCCCATACTTCCGGTGCACAGCCTGCTTGCTGACGCCGAGACACGTAGCGATCGCTTCCCAGGACAGGCCTGCCTGCCGCGCCCGCAACACCGCTTCCGTTTCGGTCCGGGCCACTTCCTTGCGCAGTTCGGCCACCGCGTACAGCGCCTCCGCCGGGCCCTTGCCGTCCATCGAACCAATCCGTGTTTCCATTCCAAGCCTCCCGGCGTCAACATTAGTTGACCGGGGAAGGAGCGTCAACAAGGGTTGACCCGGTCGGGTTCAGAACCCCCGGTACATGGTCCGCTGCGGGCCTGCGTCGCCGCCCAGGTACTGACCGCGGTCTTCGAACCCTGCCTTGCGGTAAGCGGCCCGTCCCGCCGGGTTTTCTTCGTTGACGGAAAGCACGACGCCGGTCTCCCCTCCGCCCAGGGCCGCCGTCAGTTTCGCGGCCGCCCGCACGGCGGCCTCCGCCGCCAGGGTGCCGAGGCCCCTGCCCTGCTGCCGCCGGTCGATCAGGAACCCGCGCAGCAGCCAGACCGAGTGATCGTCGGCCCAGCCGGCCAGGGTCGCCGCTCCGGTCTGCAGCGTGAGGACCCCGACGGCGTTTCCGTTGACGTCAATGGCAGTCGGGTGCCGGGACTCCTCTGCCAGCCCGATGAGCATCATCCGCAGCGGCTCACCGACGAACCTCCGCTGGTCATCACTGACGTCAAGCCCGGCGATTTCGCCAAGCTTGATGGCGCGCGAGTCGTCGTCGAGGTTATTCAGCGGCATCAGCCACACGCTCTCAGGCATAACAGAAGCGTACCCACCCCAGCGCGGCGCTTCCGACGCGGCTGCCACAGGGTTGGAGCGCGGCGCCTCCGACGCGCGGCCGCAAGGTCAGAGCGCGGCGTCCTTCGGCGGCCCGGCCGGGTCCATCCAGAAGACTTCCCAAAGGTGGCCATCCGGGTCCTGGAAGCTGTGGGTATACATAAAACCGTAGTCCTGGGCTTCCTGGGACGGTGTTCCGCCGGCGGTGAGTGCCTTCCGGACGAGGTCGTCGACCGCCTCGCGGCTGTCCAGGGAGAAGGACATGATGACCTCGGCAGCCCCGGAGGCGTCTGCGACCGCCTTGGAGGTGAAGGTCTTGAAGTACGCGTCGACGAGCAGCATCACGAAGGCGTCGTCGTTGACAATCATGCAGGTTGCGTTCTCGTCGGTGAAGTCGGGGTTGAAGGAGAACCCCAGCGCGGTGAAGAACTCCACCGTCTTGTCGAGGTCCCTGACGGGGAGGTTCACAAAGAGTTGTCTGGCCATGCGGATAAGGTAGCACCGCCGTTGTGGGGGTGTCAGCCCCCGGGCCTCCCCACCCGGTTCCGGACGGGAGGGCTTTTCCTGGCGGGAACCTGACGTTCGGGTCAGTGCTGGGACACGGGTTCCGCATGGCGTTCCACGGGTTCTGCGTCCGGCCCGGCCGTCACGCCACGGGTCAGTGCCACCAGGCTCAGGAGGGCAATGACTCCCGCCACGAGCATCACGATCGCCATCGGCAGGGCACTTTCTTCTCCGGCGAGGCCCACCAGCGGCGAGACGGCGGCAGCCAGGGTGAACTGCAGCGCGCCCATGATGGCGGATCCGCTTCCCGCATACGTCCTGACCTGGTCCGTGGCCAAGGCCGCGGCATTGCCGAAAATGAAGCCCAGTGAGGATATCGCCAGGAAGATCACCACAAGCGTCGGGATCATCGGCGTGTTGCCGGCCGACACGATTGCCAGCAGGACCGCGCCGAAGAAAACCAGGCCCACGACGCCGATATAGGTCATCCGGAGCGGACCCAGCGTGCCAACCAGCTTCACGCCGATAATGCTGGTGATCGTCAGGCCCAGGGCGTTCAGCGCGAAGAGCAGGGAGAAGGCGGTGGGGTCGAGTCCCAGGATATTTTGGTAGACAAATGGCGATGCCGAGATGTAGCCGAACATAGCGGCCATGGAGAAGGCGAACGCGAAGGTGAAACCAAGGTATCGCCTGTTGCCCAGCACGCGGCCGGTGTTGGAGAACAGCTCCTTCACGCCGCCCTTGCTGCGACGTTCCAGCGGCAGGCTTTCCTTCACGATGAGGATGGATCCGATCACCATGAGCAGGTTCAGTACGGCCAGCGCCCAGAACACGCCGCGCCAGCCGGAGAAGCCGATGACGCCGCCGCCAGCCAGCGGGGAGAGGACGGGCGCGATGCCGCCGACGGCCATCAGGATGGCAAACTGCTTGGCGGCGTGCACGCCCCGGCTGGAATCAGAAACGATGGCGCGAGCC
Organism: Pseudarthrobacter sp. HLT1-3; assembly: GCF_059383535.1. Classification (NCBI taxonomy): domain Bacteria; kingdom Bacillati; phylum Actinomycetota; class Actinomycetes; order Micrococcales; family Micrococcaceae; genus Pseudarthrobacter; species Pseudarthrobacter sp. HLT1-3. Next base: position 6,472 of record NZ_JBWZCJ010000019.1, read on the forward strand.
AAAACCACGCCCGCTGCGCCGGCGAAGCCCTGGACGAACCGCATTCCAATCAGGAACTCGATGCCTGGAGCCACGGCGCAGAGCACGCTCGCAACCAGACACGCGACGGCACCGAGCAACAGCGGCTTGCGCCGGCCAAACCGATCCGACAGGGGCCCGATCACCAGCTGGCCGACCGCCATGCCCAGCATGAATGTGGTGAGAGTCAACTGAATGGTTGCTGCGCTGGTGTCGAGATCCAGCATCATTTGCGGGAACGCCGGCAAGTACATGTCGATGGCAAAGGGCCCCAGGGCGCTGAGCAGCGCCAGTATGGTCATCAGGGACGCTGTCGTTTTTGAAGACTTGGTCATGAAGTAACTCGGTTCACTTTCGTTCGGCGGCTTCATTATGTTGACATACGTATGTCTACATACCAAAATTGCTGAATGGATAAAGTGCATGAGCTGGCGAAGGTGCTGGTCGAGCTTGCCTGGTGGGTTCAACGCAAAGGCCCGGTGCGGGCCGGGCTGGAACCCTTGCCTGCCACCGAGCGGGCCATCCTTGGTTACCTGGAAGACCATCCGGGATCCAGCGTCACCGAAGCGGGTGTTGCGCTGGACATTAAACCGTCGAACGTCTCAACGGCGGTTCGAGTCCTGGGCGCACGCGGGCTGGTGGAAAGGGTTTCGGATCCGGAGGACAAACGAAAGTCGCTGCTCTATTTGACCGAACTTGCCCGGAAGAACAAGAGCAGCATCGACGCGGCGGTGACGGGGTCGCTCGAGGAAGCGTTGGAGCAACTCTCGCCCGAACATCGGGAATCGCTCTTTGCCTCGCTCGATGCACTCAGCGACATCGCCTTTCGGCTGCGCCCCCACGATTAGGTCGCCCGGGATGCCGGCCTGAACGGCCCCGCCGGGGTGCCGGCCAGAGCTGTGGTCTCCGTTCACTGGCCGTAGAAGACCCGTTCGAACACGCTCCGCGCGCGCCGGCTCAGCCGCAGATAGTCCTCTTCGAAGGCGGCGGCGTTGCCCTGTCCGTAGCCGCACCAGCGGGCCACCGCTTCCAGGTCGCGGCGGGAGGACGGCAGCACATCCGCCGCCCGGCCGGTCCAGATCACATTGGCGGACCGGATCCGGCTCGCCAGGCGCCAGGCCCGGAGCAGGATCGCCACGTCCTCCGCGTCGAGGAGCCCGACGGCGGCGGCAGCCTCGAGTGCCTCCACGGTGGAGGTGGTCCGCAGCCCGGGGTGCGCTCCGGCGTGCTGCAGCTGGATGAGCTGGGCCAGCCATTCGACGTCGCTCAGTCCGCCGCGTCCGAGCTTGAGGTGCCGGGCCGGATCGGCGCCGCGGGGCAGCCGTTCCGCCTCGACCCTGGCCTTCACCCGCCGGACTTCCCGCACGTCGTGCCCGGAGAGCGACTCCGGGTAACGGACGGTGTTGATCAGGGCCACGAAGTCGGCGGCCAGCTCGTCGTCACCCGCCATCGGCCGGGCCCGCAGCAGCGCCTGGGCCTCCCACACCAGCGACCACCGGCGGTAGTACTCGGCGTAGGATTCCAGCGACCGAACCATCGGCCCGTTCTTGCCCTCGGGGCGGAGGTCCGCATCCACCATCAGGACCCGTTCAGCCAGGATCGCGGGCTTCAGCGGCTGGGTGAGCAGGCCGGAGAGCCGGTTGACGATCAGCAGGGCCTGCTGCTGGGCCTCATCCTCGGGGACGCCGGGCAGCCCGCGGTGCACGTAGATGACGTCGGCGTCGGAGCCGTAGCCGATCTCCCGGCCGCCCTGCCGGCCCATCGCGACCACCAGCACGTGTGTCTTGAGCGGCTCCTCAGCGGTGACCATGGTTTCCGCCACGCGCAGGGCCCCCAGGACCGCGGCCCGGTCGGTGTCGGCCAGGGCCGCGCCGACCTGGTCCTGGTCCAGCAGGCCCGCGCTGTCCGCGATCGCAGTCCGCAGGATCTCGCGGCGGCGGATCAGCCGGATCAGGCGCATCGCGCTTTCAGGATCAGGATGGCGGGACATCTTGGAGGCAATCTCGAGCCATTGCGCCTCGAAGGTCAGCGGCACCAGTTCCTTGTCCGAGCCGAGCCAGGCGGCGGATTCGGGCGAGACCTCCAGCAGGTCGGCGATCAGCCGGGAGTTGGACAGCACGTGGCAGAGCCGTTCGGCCGCCGCCGTCGAGTCCCGGAGCATGCCGAGGTACCAGTGGGTGGTGCCGAGGGCTTCGCTGACCCGGCGGAAGGCCAGCAGGCCGCCGTCGGGGTCAACGCCTTCGGCGAGCCAGCCAAGCAGGACCGGCAGCAGCTGGCGCTGGAGTGCGGCGCGGCGGCTGACTCCCCCGGTGAGCGCTTCGATGTGGCGCATGGCGCCGCGGGGATCGAGGTAGCCCAGCGCGGCGAGGCGCCCCTGCGCGGCCTCGGGGCTGAGCCTGGCTTCCTCGCTGCTGAGTGATGCGGCGGTGTTGAGCAGCGGGCGGTAGAAGATCCGCTCGTGCAGCTCGCGGACGGACCGCTTGGTTTTGCGCCAGGTCTCGATCAGGGCGTCGGGTTTGGGCCGTCCGCTGGAGAAGGGTCCGAGGACGGCTTTGGCGAGGGACCGCAGCGAGGCTTCCGAGACCGGCATGAGGTGGGTGCGGCGCAGCTGGAACAGCTGGATCCGGTGTTCCAGCAGCCGGAGGTAGCGGTAGCAGCGGTCGAACTCGGCCGCGTCGGAGCGGCCGATGTAGCCGCCGGCGGACAGGGCGGCGATGGCCGAGGTGGTGTCACGGCAGCGCAGGGTCTCGTCGGATTTGCCGTGCACCAGCTGCAGCAGCTGGACAGTGAATTCGACGTCGCGGAGTCCCCCGCGGCCCAGCTTGATCTGCCGCTGCTCCTCCTCGGCGGGGATGTGTTCGGTGACCCGGCGGCGCATCGACCGGACCGACTCTACGAAGCCTTCGCGGCCGGCGGAGGACCAGATCAGCGGCGCGACGGCGGCCTCGTAGCGGGTGCCGAGATCGGTGTCCCCCGCGATGGTCCGGGCTTTCAGCAGCGCCTGGAATTCCCAGCTCTCGGCCCAGCGGGCGTAATAACTCTCGTGCGAGGCCAGGGTCCTGACCAGCGGCCCGGACTTGCCCTCCGGGCGCAGGTTCGCGTCAACCTCCCACAGCCCGGGTTCGCGGCCCACGGACATGATGGCCCGGGAGATGCCGGCGGCCAGGGCGGTGCCGATGGTGTTGGCGCGCGGGTCGTCGAGCCCGCCGGAATCGATGACGTAGATGACGTCGACGTCGGAGATGTAGTTGAGTTCGCGGGCACCGCATTTGCCCATGCCGATCACGGCCAGCCCGACGTCGGCCACTTCGCCGGCGCTGAAGTGCTCGGCGGCCTCGGCCCGGGAGACGGCCAGGGCGGCCTCGATCGCGGCGCCGGCGAGGTCCGCCAGTTCGGCGCCTGCAGCGGGCAGGAAGTCCAGCGGGTCCGCGGCGCAGAGGTCTTTGACGGCCAGCTCGACGAGGCCGCGCCGGTACTCGGTGCGGAGCGCCACGTAGCCGTCCTGGCCGGTCAAACCGGCCACCGGGCGGGCGGATTTCGGATCCGCCCGCACCGAGCGCAGCAGCCGGGCGCGCAGCCCGGCGGCGTCCGCGGCCCGCGGTTCCGGGCTGGCCGTCACCTCGAAAGCGTCCAGATGTTCCGGGTGGCGGATCAGGAACTCACCCAATGCCTCGGAGGCACCCAGCACCCGGTACATCGGCTCGCTGCGTTCCAGCTCGGCGACCGCCAGCTTCCGCAGGTCCGGGTGCTTTTCGATCAGCCGGACGAGGGACTGCAGGGCCGTATCCGGGTTCGCGGCCAGCTGCAGCCCGGCGAAGAGGACGTCCTCGTCCAGGCCCTCCAGCTCCGGGGCGGCCAGGAACCGTTCGCCCTTTTCCAGATCACTGAAACCGGCCGCAATCAGGCGTCGTGCCAGGCTCACCCGGGCCGCCTAAAGGATGCCGAGGTTGCGCTGCAGCTCGTAAGGCGTGACCTGGAGACGGTAGTCCTGCCACTCGGCCCGCTTGTTGCGCAGGAAGTGCTCGAAGACCTGCTCGCCGAGGATCTGCGGCATGAGTTCGGAGTCCTCCATCGAGCGGATGGCGTCGTGCAGGCTGGCCGGCAGCGGGTCGTGGCCCATCGCGCGGCGCTCGGCCGAGCTCAGCGACCAGATGTCGTCCTCGGCGGCGGCGGGGAGCTGGTAGCCCTCCTCGATGCCCTTCAGCCCGGCACCGAGCAGAACGGCGTAGGCCAGGTACGGGTTGGCCGCCGAGTCGATGCCGCGGTATTCGATCCGCGCCGACTGGCCCTTGCCGGGCTTGTAGAGCGGGACACGGACCAGAGCGGACCGGTTGTTGTGGCCCCAGCTGAGGTAGCTCGGGGCTTCTCCCCCGCCCCAGAGCCGCTTGTAGGAGTTCACGAACTGGTTGGTCACCGCGGTGAACTCCGGCGCGTGCTTGAGGATCCCGGCGATGAACTGCCGGGCCGTCTCGGAAAGCTGGAATTCGGCGCCCGCCTCGTAAAAAGCATTCGTGTCGCCCTCGAAGAGCGAGAAGTGGGTGTGCATACCGGAACCCGGGTGCGCCGTAAACGGTTTCGGCATGAAGGTGGCGTAGGTGCCCTGCTGCAGCGCGACTTCTTTGATCACGGTGCGGAACGTCATGATGTTGTCAGCGGTCTGCAGGGCATCGGCGTAGCGCAGGTCGATTTCGTTCTGGCCGGGGCCGGCCTCATGGTGGCTGAACTCGACCGAGATGCCGACCGATTCCAGCATGGTCACGGCCGTGCGGCGGAAGTCCTGTGCCACACCGCCCGGAACGTGGTCGAAGTAGCCGCCCTCGTCCACCGGGACGGGGGAACCGTCGGGACCCGGCTGCTGGGACTTGAGCAGGTAGAACTCGATCTCGGGGTGGGTGTAGCAGGTGAAGCCCATATCCGCGGCCTTGGCGAGGTTGCGCTTGAGGACGTTGCGGGGATCAGCCGCGGAGGGTTCGCCGTCGGGCGTCAAAATATCGCAGAACATCCGCGACGTTGCCTCGGTCTCGCCGCGCCAGGGCAGGATCTGGAAGGTGGCAGGGTCCGGCTGGGCCAGCATGTCGGACTCGAAAACGCGCGCCAGGCCTTCGATGGAGGAGCCGTCAAATCCCAGGCCCTCCTCGAACGCGCCTTCCACTTCGGCCGGGGCCAGCGCCACCGACTTCAGCGAGCCGACGACGTCGGTGAACCACAGCCGCACGAACCGCACATCGCGCTCTTCGATCGTCCGCAGGACAAACTCTTGCTGGCGGTCCATACTGGCCTCTTTCCGGTTCTTCGTCCGTGCCCGGGCCCGTCGTGCATGGTCCCGCGGCTGCTCACGGTTCACTTTACTAACCATTGCCGCCGATTGCCGAAGCGGCCGCCGCGCGTAACCCAGCATTAACACGGGGAACCCGAAAATTGCCGCCCAACTGCCACTGCCCGGGCGGCGGCCCGGCTCGCGTGTGACGTGACTCATGCGCCCACAGGATGGAGCCCGGTAGCTAGGACGCGCCGTATCGCACTACGCTCGTGCCATGGCCACAAGCACCAGCCCCGATTCCAGCATGCCCGCAGAACTAGCCGCGCCCTATGGCAACGGCCCGTCGGCCGCCGCCGCGCCCGCCGCTCCAGCCGGGAATCCGGCCGGGGATCCTGCTACGCTGTCCGGCGGCGCAGCCGCGGATGCTTCCAGCAGCGCAGAGGCCGGCGGCCGGAAGCCCGTGGCGAAGATCCGCACGCACCACCTGCGCCAGGCAAAACTCAATGGGGAACGCTTTGCCATGCTGACCGCCTACGACCAGTACACCGCGGAAATCTTTGACCAGGCCGGCATCGAGGTCCTCCTGGTCGGCGATTCGGCGTCCAACAACGTCTTTGGCAACGAAACCAGCCTGCCCGTCACCGTCGACGAACTAATCCCGCTCTGCCGCGCCGTCACCCGCTCAGCGAAGCGCGCCCTGGTCGTGGCTGACCTGCCCTTCGGCAGCTACGAGGTCTCCGCCCAGCAGGCGGTGGCCACCGGCGTCCGGTTCCTCAAGGAAGGGCTCGCCCACGCGGTCAAGATCGAGGGCGGAAAGTTTTACGCCGAGACCGTCCGGGCCATGGTCCAGGCCGGCATCCCGGTCATGGCGCACATCGGGTTCACCCCGCAGAGCGAGCACGCCCTCGGCGGCTACCGCGTCCAGGGCCGCGGCGACGACGCCCAGCGGCTGATCGACGACGCCGTCGCCCTGGCCGACGCCGGAGCGTTCTGTGTGCTGATGGAAATGGTTCCGGCGGCGACGGCGGCAGCCGTGGACGCCGCCGTCGAGGTGCCCACGATCGGGATCGGCGCCGGCAACGCGACCACCGGGCAGGTGCTCGTCTGGCAGGACATGGCAGGCCTGCGCGGCGGCAGGATGGCCAAATTCGTGAAGCAGTACGCGGACCTGCGCACTTCCCTCAGCGACGCGGCGAAAGCCTACGGCGAGGACGTGCGCTCCGGCCAGTTCCCCGGGCCCGAGCACTCCTTCTAGGTCGGGCTCCCCGGAGCACTCCGGCCAGGTCCGGCTCCCCGGACCCACTCCTGCACGGCCCCTCTCCGGCCAGGAACCCGGGTCTCCGGGCCCCAGGCGGATTCAGCCCGCGGGCGCTCCGGCGTCGGGGGGTGTTTCGGCGTCTTCGCTCTTGATGGCGGACACCTCGAACTCCAGCGTGACCTTGTCGGACACCAGCACGCCACCGGAGTCCAGGGCGGTGTTCCACTTGAGCCCGAACTCCTGGCGGTCGATTCGGCGGGAACCCTCAAACCCCGCCCGGAGGTTGCCCATGGGGTCCCGCTCGACGCCGATGAAGTCGATCGGGATCGAGATCTCCTTGGTGACGCCGCGGATGGTCACGTCTCCGCTGACAATGAAGTGACTCTCGTCCACCTCGTCCACCCGGCTGCTCACAAAAGTGATCTTCGGGTAATGGGGGGCGTCGAAGAAATCGTTGGTCCGCAGGTGCTGGTCGCGGTCGGCATTGCGGGTGTCAATGCTCGCGACGTCGACAGTGAGCCGGACCTGCGAGCGTTCCGGGTTGTCGGCGTCGACCGTGATCAGGCCCTCGAAGTCGTTGAAGGCCCCGCGGACTTTTGTGACCATGGCGTGGCGGGTGGAAAAGCCGATGCGGGTGTGGGTCGGGTCGAACCGCCACTGCCCTGCGTATTCAGGCAAGACTTTGGGCATAGTCAGTCGTCCTCGTCCTTCTCCCAGACCTCATTGCGCGCCTTGACCTTCTCCAGGGCGTGTTCGGCTTCTTCCCGCGTCTTGTACGGGCCGATCAGCTGGCTCCAGTCGGACATGGCGTCCTCTTCAACCTCGTGCGTGTTGACGTTATACCAGTACTCCGGCATCGATGCTCCTCAGCTCTCAGGGTTGCGCCCCGGCACCCCGGCGGGGTGCGGAGCGCTGCCGAACGCGGCTATTGGTTTCCACGGGGATCTTTCCGCTTCTGTTTCCTGGCCTTCGGCAGGGGCTTATATGATCAATGTATGCCTTCTCTAGCCTCGACCGCACCCATCGGCACACTGGTCCCGGGAGCGGTCAGTCCGCAGCTTACCGTTCCGTCATCGATTCCACGCCCGGAGTATGTGGGCAAACCCGGGCCCGCGAAGTTCACCGGTTCGGAGGTCAAGACGGCGGAGACCATCGAGAAGATCCGCATCGCCTCACGGATTGCCGCCCAGGCCATCGTCGAGGTCGGCAAGCACATCCGGCCCGGCGTCAACACGGACGAACTGGACCGGGTGGGCCACGAATTCCTGCTCGACCACAACGCCTACCCGTCCACGCTCGGCTACCGCGGCTTCCCCAAGTCCCTGTGCTCGTCGTTGAACGAGGTCATCTGCCACGGCATCCCGGACAGCACCGTCGTCCAGGACGGGGACATCCTGAACATCGACATCACAGCGTTCATCGGCGGCGTGCACGGGGACACCAACTACACCTTCCTGGCCGGCGACGTTGACGAGGAGTCACGGCAGCTCGTCGAGCGCACGCAGGAGTCCCTGGCCCGTGCCATCCGCGCCGTGGCCCCGGGCCGCGAAATCAACGTGATCGGCCGCACCATCGAGTCCTATGCCAAGCGCTTCGGCTACGGGGTCGTCCGCGACTTCACCGGCCACGGCGTGGGTGAAGCCTTCCACACCGGCCTGATCATCCCGCATTACGATGCCGCCCCGGCCTACAATACGGTCATAGAGGCCGGCATGGTCTTCACCATCGAACCGATGCTGACCCTCGGCACCGTGGATTGGGACATGTGGGCCGATGATTGGACTGTTGTGACCCGTGACCACAAACGCACCGCGCAGTTCGAGCACACCTTGCTCGTTACCGACTCCGGCGCGGAGGTCCTGACGCTCCCCTGATTCCCGCACCACCGAAGATCCCGGTCTTCGCCCGTCGGCCCTGGGCCGCACCCCGCTAGCCCCCGCCCCCTGCCACGAACGGAACCGCATTGGCCACCAAGGACGAGAAGTCGAAGAAGAAGACCCCGCTGATTGGCATCGACATCGGCGGCACCGGGATCAAGGGCGGAATCGTCGACCTGAAAAAGGGCAAGCTGATCGGTACCCGCGTCCGCATCCCCACTCCGCAGCCCTCCACTCCCGAGTCCGTGGCGGAAGTGGTGGCCCAGGTGGTCGCCGAACTGTCCGCCCGGTTGGACGCACCGGCCCCCGACTCGCCAGTGGGTGTCACGTTCCCCGGCATCATCCAGCACGGCGTGGTCCACTCCGCCGCCAACGTGGACAAATCCTGGCTCGAAATGGACGTCGATGCCCTCCTCACCGCCCGTCTCGGCCGCCCGGTGGAGGTCATCAACGACGCCGACGCCGCCGGCCTCGCCGAGGCGCGCTTCGGTGCCGGCGAATCCGTGAAAGGGACGGTGCTGGTCATCACGCTCGGCACGGGGATCGGTTCCGCCTTCATCTTCGACGGCAAGCTCGTCCCCAATGCCGAGCTCGGTCACTTGGAGATCGACGGATTCGACGCCGAGAGCAAAGCCTCCGCCGTGGCCCGCGAACGGGACGGTCTGAGCTGGGAAGAGTACAGCGTACTGCTGCAGCGGTACTTCTCCCACGTGGAGTTCCTCTTCTCGCCGGAACTGTTCATCGTCGGCGGCGGCATCTCCAAGCGCGCGGACGAATACCTGCCGCGGCTGCAGCTGCGCACACCGATCGTCCCGGCGGAACTGAAGAACGAGGCCGGCATCGTCGGCGCTGCCCTGGAGATCGCCCTGAAGCACAAACTGACCAAGTAGCACACCTGAGCTATCACTCCGGGCCGTTCCGAACGTTGGGAACAACCCGGAGTGATAGCTCATTTTGGTTGGTGCCGGTGGTGGCCGCGGCTTCCCCTCCGCTGCCACCACCGGAGTCTGTAAGTCCGGCGCCGATGAACGCTGCTAGAGCGGGCTCTTCTGCTGGCTCGTGCCGTCGCGCCCCGTGGTCTCGGCCTCGTGCCGCAGCAGCGAAATGGCCGCCTCGAAATCCTCGAGTGATTCGAAGGCCTGGTAGACGCTGGCGAAGCGCAGGTAGGCGACCTCGTCCAGTTTCTGGAGCGGATTGAGGATGGCCAGGCCAACCTCATGGGCGTCGATTTCCGCGGCGCCGGAGGCCCGGATGGTCTCTTCGACTTCCTGGGCAAGCATGGCCAGATCGTCCTCGGTGACGGGACGGCCCTGGCAGGCCTTGCGCACGCCGTTGATGACCTTGCTGCGGCTGAAGGGCTCGCCGACGCCGGACCGCTTGATCACGGTGAGGCTGGTGGTTTCGACGGTGGTGAAGCGCCGGCCGCACTCCGGGCACTGCCGGCGGCGCCTGATGGCTGAGCCGTCATCGGCCATCCGGCTGTCCACCACGCGGGAGTCAGGGTTGCGGCAGAACGGGCAGTACATGTCGTTTCCTCCCCTGTCGGCAGGCTGGCGGGCGAACGCCGGAGAACACCAGCGGTCCGTCGGAGCGGTTGGCTCCGAAATCAGTTTACGACTAGATATAGGCGAATAACAAGCCTGTAATTACTACATGTTGTGGTCAGGAGCCTTCGGCGAACCGGGCGGCGACGGCTTCGCCGTGCGCCGGAAGGTCCTCCGCCCCGGACAGGCTCAGGATGTGCCCGCTGACTTCCTTCAGGGCCGCGCGCGAATAGTTGACGACCTGGATGGCGCGCAGGAACGTCGTCACGTTCAGTCCGGAGGAAAACGCTGCAGTGCCGCTGGTCGGCAGCACGTGGTTGGAACCGGCGCAGTAGTCGCCCAGGCTGACCGGGCTGTAGTCCCCCACGAAGATCGCCCCGGCGCTGCGGATCCGGCCCGCCACGGCGGCAGCGTCCGCCGTCATGATTTCCAGGTGTTCGGCTGCGTAGGCGTTGCACGCGGCGATGCCCTGCTCGAGGGTGTCCACCAGGACGACGCCGGACTGCGGCCCGGAGAGCGCCTCGCGGACCCGCGCACTGTGCTTCGTCGCTGCCGCCTGGCGGTCCAGTTCCACCCGGACGGCGGCGGCGAGGTCCTCGGAGTCGGTAATCAGTACGGACGCGGCCTTGGGGTCGTGCTCGGCCTGGCTGATCAGGTCGGCCGCGACCAGGGCCGGCTGCGCCGTGGCGTCGGCGAGGATGGCAATCTCGGTGGTGCCGGCCTCGGAGTCAATGCCCACAACGCCCTTGACCAGGCGCTTCGCCGTGGCGACGAAAACGTTGCCGGGGCCGGTGACGACGTCGACCGGGTCCAGTCCCGCGGCTTCCCCCGAGGCGGGGATGCCGTACGCGAAAGCCGCGATGGCCTGGGCGCCGCCGATCGCGTAGACCTCCTCGATCCCGAGCAGGCAGGCGGCGGCCAGGATGGTGGGGTGCGGCAGTCCGCCGAAGTCCTTCTGCGGCGGGGAGGCCAGGGCGATGGATTCGACGCCGGCCGCGAGGGCCGGGACAACGTTCATGATCACGGAGGACGGGTAGACCGCCAGCCCGCCCGGGACGTAGAGGCCCACGCGCGCCACCGGAACCCAGTTCTGGCTGACGACAGCGCCTTCGCCGAACTCGACGTCGGTGTCCGCCGGGCGCTGGGCGTCGGCAAACCGCCGGGCGCGCCGGATGGATTCTTCCAGGGCCGCCCGTACGGCAGGATCGAGTCCGGCCAGGGCGTCCGTCAGCGCTTCGGCGGGGACGCGCGGGTGCGACTGCTCCACGCCGTCGAAGGTGCGGGCCAGCTCGCTGAGCGCCTCGAAACCCCGGGAGCGGACGGCGTCGATGATGTCCCGGACTTTCTGCTCGGCATCGGCCATGGCGCCGGCCTGGGCCCGGGGCACCGTCGCGCGGAGACCGGCGAGCGTCAGCCGCTGGCCGCGCAGGTCAACGGTGCGGAAATCGAGGCCGCCGGGAACCGGGGGCGCAGGGGCGGCGGGCGCAGGGCTGTCAGCTGAAAGGGTCACCCTCCTATTTTACGTGCCGCCCGGGCGGGTCACGTTTCCTGTTACTTCGTGGCCGGTAATTCGGGGCCGGCCGCCGGCGGGGCGAAGACGGTGTTCAGGAAGATGGCCAGCGCCGCGGCGCCCGGCCAGATCGCCAGGACCGCGAAGGAGCGTAAGGAAAAGGCAATACTCGCGCTGGCCGATGTGTCCTCCGGCAGGCCCCACCACAGCCCACACACAACGCCGGTCCCCCAGGCTGCAAGAGCGCCCAGGGCACCTGCACCCACGGCCAGGAGAACGTCCCGGCCGGACGGCCCGCCGTGCTTGCTGCCGGAGGCGACCGCCCCCGAAATGCAGCCGCCGAGCAGGAACAGGCCGGCCAGCACCAGGTCCCGCGGCAGCCACCCTTCCGTGTTGCCGCCGCTGCGCAGTTCCGGGTTGCCGGAGAGAAGATTCAGCCCGGAGGGCGCGAGCAGCCACCACAGCAACCCGAGCGGAACGCCGGCGGCGGCGATGACAGCCGCCTTCCGCCACGCAGTGGCGCGGGCGGCAGCGGGCTCGGGTTCGGGTTCCGGCAGGCCGGCCTGCCGGGCATCCTGCTGGAACTGGCCGTGCACTGCGGGATGCGTCATGCAACATACCTTAACAAGCTTTCGGCCGGCCGGGCGCATAACGCCGCGGGTCCCCGGATGACGTTCCACATGACGCCTGGGGGTAAACAAATACCGCGCCCGATCCAAGGCGCAATACGCTGACAGGGTAGGACTATCAGAGACGTGCAGCAGGGAGTTGGGATCGCAGTGGCCACAGAGGATCAAGCCTTCGAAGGAACCTTCAGGGAGATGTTCCGCCGGCATGCGGCTGGCGTGGCCATCATCACCGCCAACTTCAACGGCGTCCCCGTCGGCTTCACGGCGACGTCTGTGGCCTCGCTCTCGGCGAAGCCGCCCCGGTTCACCTTCAACATGGCCCGCACGTCCAGCTCCTGGCCGGCGGTGGCCAACACCACCTTCATCGGGGTGCACATGCTGGGGCTGGACAACCAGGAGCTTGCCGACCGGTTTGCCCGGACCAGCAACCGATTCGAGGGCGATCACTGGGCGCTCGGACCGCATGAGGTGCCGATCCTGAAGGACGTCGCCGGCTGGCTGATCGGGAAGGTCCAGATGCGGCTCTCGTTCGAGAACAACGCCGTGGTGGTGGTCGAGGTCCTCGAGGGCGCCGTGGGCGCGGACGGCGCTCCCCTGCTGTACCACTCGGGCTCCTACGGCCAGCCCGTGCCGCTGGACTACGAGATCTGAACCCTCACCGGGGCAGCTGACGCCGAACCCGGGATCTGACGCCGAACCCCGGGCAGCTGCGGCCCCGGCCCCGCCCGGCTAGTTGTCCAGGCAGGTCGGGCCGAGGAGCACCTTCAGGTCCCCGAACAATGAGGGGCTGGGGTTCACCCGCAGGTGGACGGGCAGGCCCATGATCTCCATGCGGGAGTCGCCCTGCAGGTGCAGCCGGACCTCGGACTTGCCGCGGTGCGTCCGCAGCACGTCGCCGAGCTCGGTTACGACGGCTTCGGTCGCCTTGTGGGTCTGCATGGTGATCACCAGCGGGCCGTTCAGGCCCTCGCTGAGGTCAGGGACGGAGAGTTCCATGCAGTTCAGCGCGACGGCGCCGTCATCACGGCGCTGCAGCCGTCCCTTGACGACGACGATCAGGTCCTCTGCCAGCACCGAGGCGATGGGTCCGTAGACCTGGCCGAAGAACATGACCTCGACGGAACCGCCGAGGTCCTCGATCTCGGCACGGGCGTAGGCGTTGCCGCTGGCTTTGGCGATCCGCCGGCTCAGCGAGGTGATCATGCCCGCGATGGTGACGATGGCGCCGTCGTGCGGGCCGTCCTCGGCGATGAGCGAGGTGATGGACTGGTCGGCGTGCTGGCTCAGGACCCCTTCCAGGCCCTGCAGCGGATGGTCCGAGACGTACAGGCCCAGCATGTCCCGTTCGAAGGAGAGTTTGTCCTTTTTCTCCCATTCGGGCAGGTCCGGGATTTCGATGCTGAGGGAGGCCTCGGATTCGGCCTCGTCGAACCCGGCGAAAAGGTCGAACTGGCCGATCGCCTCGTTGCGCTTGAGGGTGATGACGGAGTCGATGGCTTCTTCGTGGATCATGGCCAGGGCGCGCCGGTGGTGATTGAGCGAGTCGAAGGCGCCGGCCTTGATCAGCGACTCGATGGTGCGCTTGTTGCACACCACGGCCGGGACTTTCACCAGGTAGTCCTTGAACGACGTGTACGCGCCTTCCTTTTCGCGCGCGACGACCATGGCCTCGACGGCGTTGACGCCGACGTTGCGGATGGCGCCCATGCCGAAGCGGATGTCGGTTCCGACCGGGGTGAAGTTCAGCGCTGACTCGTTGACGTCCGGCGGCAGCACGGTGATGCCCATCCGCCGGCATTCGTTGAGGTAGATCGCCGATTTGTCCTTGTCGTCGCCGACGCTGGTCAGCAGGGCGGCCATGTACTCCGGCGCGTAGTGCGCCTTCAGGTACGCGGTCCAGTAGGAGATCACGCCGTACGCGGCCGAGTGCGCCTTGTTGAAGGCGTAGTCGGAGAAAGGCAGCAGGATGTCCCAGAGGGTCTTGACCGCGGCCATCGAGTAGCCGTTGTCCTGCATGCCCTGCGAGAAACCGGCGAACTGCTTGTCCAGCTCCGATTTCTTCTTTTTGCCCATCGCGCGGCGCAGGATGTCGGCCTGGCCCAGAGTGTAGCCTGCGAGCTTTTGCGCCACGGCCATAACCTGCTCCTGGTACACGATCAGGCCGTACGTGCCACCGAGGATCTCGGAGAGCGGCTCCTCAAGCTCCGGGTGGATCGGGATGACGTCCTGGATTTTGTTCTTGCGCAGGGCGTAGTCGGTGTGCGCGTTGGCACCCATCGGTCCGGGCCGGTAGAGCGCCAGGACGGCGGAGATGTCTTCGAAGTTGTCAGGCTTCATCAGCTTGAGCAGGGACCGCATCGGGCCGCCGTCGAGCTGGAACACGCCGAGGGTGTCGCCGCGGGCCAGCAGCTCGTAGGACGCCACGTCGTCCAGCGCCAGGGCCTCCAGGTCGAGGTCCTCGCCGCGGTTCATTTTGATGTTTTCCAGGGCGTCGGAAATGATCGTCAGGTTCCGCAGGCCCAGGAAGTCCATCTTGATCAGGCCGAGGCCCTCGGACGTCGGGTAATCGAACTGCGTGATGACCTGGCCGTCCTGGAAGCGGCGCATGACCGGGATGACGTCAATGATGGGGTCGGAGGACATAATGACGCCGGCCGCGTGGACACCCCACTGGCGTTTCAGGCCCTCGATGCCGAGCGCTGTCTCGAACACCTTGGCGGCTTCGGGGTCCGTGGCGATCAGCTGGCGGAAGTCCGCGGCCTCGCTGTAGCGCTTGGAGTCCTTGTTCTGGATGTCGGCCAGCGGGATGTCCTTGGCCATCACGGCCGGCGGCAGCGCCTTGGTCAGCTGTTCGCCCATGCTGAACGGGTAGCCCAGCACGCGCGATGAGTCCTTGAGGGCCTGCTTGGTCTTGATGGTGCCGTAGGTGACGATCATCGCGACGCGTTCGTCACCGTATTTGCGCGTGACGTAGTCGATCACCTCGGAGCGGCGCCGGTCATCGAAGTCGACGTCGAAGTCAGGCATGGAGACGCGGTCCGGGTTGAGGAAACGCTCGAAGATCAGGCCGTGGTGCAGCGGATCGAGGTCGGTGATGCGCATGGCATACGCCACCATGGAGCCGGCGCCCGAGCCACGTCCGGGACCGACCCGAATGCCGTTGTTCTTGGCCCAGTTGATGAAGTCGGCCACCACCAGGAAGTAGCCCGGGAAACCCATGGAAGTGATGACGCCGAGCTCATAGTCAGCCTGGGTGCGGACCTTGTCCGGAATGCCCTGGGGGTAGCGGTAACGAAGTCCCTTGTCGACTTCCTTGACCAGCCAGGACGTTTCGTCCTCCCCCTCCGGGCAGGGGAACCGGGGCATGTAGTTGGCGCCGGTGTTGAATGAAACCTCGCAGCGCTCGGCGATCAGAAGCGTGTTGTCGCATGCCTCCGGGTGGTCGCGGAACAGCTCCCGCATTTCCTGCGGTGACTTCAGGTAGTACCCGCTGCCGGAGAAGGCGAAACGCGAGCCGCCGTTGTCGTACGTCGGCTCCAGGAGGGTGGAACCGGATTGGATGGCCAACAGGGCCTCGTGCGCCTTCGCGTCGTGCTCGTGCGTGTAGTGCAGGTCATTGGTGGCCACCAGGGGCAGGTTCAATTCCTTGGCCAGCCGCAGCAGGTCCCCGGTGACGCGCCGCTCGATGTCCAGGCCATGGTCCATGAGTTCGCAGAAGTAGTTCTCGGCGCCGAAGATATCGCGGAACTCGGCGGCCGCCTCCACGGCCTCCCGGTACTGGCCGAGCCGGAGCCGGGTCTGGACCTCCCCGGACGGGCAGCCGGTCGTGGCGATCAGCCCTTCGGAGTAGGTGTTCAGCAGGTCGCGGTCCAGCCGGGGCCATTTGCCGAAGACCGAGTCCAATGAGGCGAGCGAGGAGGCCCGGAACAGGTTCCGCATGCCCACATTGTTGTAGCTGAGCAGGGTCATGTGGGTGTAAGCGCCGCCGCCGGAGATGTCGTCCTTGCGCTGGTTCTCCTCGCCCCAGCGGACACGGGTCTTATCCGTGCGGGCGGTCCCGGGAGTCACATAAGCCTCGACGCCGATGATCGGCTTGATGCCCTGGTCCGTGGCCCGCTTCCAGAAATCGAAGGCGCCGAACAGGTAGCCGTGGTCTGTGGTGGCGAGGGCCGGCATGCCGAGCCGCTCGGTTTCGTCGAACAGTTCACTGAGCCGGGCGGCGCCGTCCAGCATCGAGTACTCGGTGTGGTTGTGGAGATGGACAAACGAGTCATTGCTGGAAGTCACCGAACCATTCTAGTGCCGCGCACCGACCTTCCTACGCGGCACTCCGGCCGGCCGCCGATTGGACAGGTCCAATCGGGCGGCACATCAGGCCGGTCAGACCGGTCAGGCCTGTCCGGACTCCAGGACCTCCAGCGCGTAGCGCAGATCCTGCGGGTACTCGCTGGTGACGGTGACCTTCTCACCCGTCCGGGGATGGTCGAAGGACAGCTGCCGGGCGTGCAGCCACTGCCGGGTGAGCCCCAGGGTGGCGGCGAGCCGCGGGTCCGCGCCATAGGTCAGGTCACCGGCGCAGGGATGGCGCAGGGCCGAGAAGTGGACCCGGATCTGGTGGGTGCGGCCGGTCTCAAGGTGCACTTCCACCAGCGACGCCTTCCCGAACGCCTCGAGGACCTCGTAGTGCGTGATGGAGTCACGGCCGTCCTCGATCACCGCGAACCGCCAGTCGTGGCCCGGATGGCGGCCGATCGGCGCGTCAATGGTCCCGGCCAGCGGGTCCGGCAGGCCCTGGACGACGGCGTGGTACACCTTGTCCACGGTGCGTTCCTTGAAGGCCCGCTTGAGCGCCGTGTAGGCCCGCTCCGTCTTGGCGACCACCATCACCCCGGAGGTTCCGACGTCGAGCCGGTGGACGATGCCTGCGCGCTCCTGTGAACCGGAGGTGGAGATCCGGTAGCCGAGGCCGGCGAGCCCGCCGACGACGGTGGGTCCCACCCAGCCCGGCGAGGGGTGGGCCGCCACACCGACCGGTTTGTCGATGACCACAAACTCGTCATCGTCCAGCAAGATTTTCAGGCCTTCCACGACTTCCTCCACGATTTCCAGGGGGTCCCGGCGTTCCGGGACGACGACGTCGAGCACGGCGCCGGGGGCAAGCTTGAGCGATTTTCCGACAGTTCTGTTCCTGCTGAGGACGTTGCCCTCGGCGATCAGCGCGGCGGCCTGTGAGCGGGAGATGTCCATAAGCTTCGCCAGTCCGGCGTCCACACGGGTCCCCGCGAGCTCATCCGGGACCACGAAGCGGAACGATGACGCAGCGGCGGCCGGCTCCCCGCCCATGGCGGCTGACTCGTCGACGTCGTCCAGGTCGTCCGGGACCTTGTCTTCGGGCAGGATGTCCTCCGGCAGCACACCGCCTGACATCAGGTCCTCCGGCATCGCGTCATCCGGGGTCGTGTGGCCGGGTGCAGGGTCCTTAGGAGTCATGTTTGACGGTGTCTTTCGTCAGGCGCGTGCCGTCCAGGGAGATCCCGCGCAGCGTGAGCAGGCAGATGATCACGACGGAGGACACGACGGCAGAGTCGGCGATGTTGAAGATCGCGAAGTTGGGGAGCTGGATGAAGTCCACGACATGGCCCATCGCGAAGGAGGGCTCGCGGAACAGCCGGTCCGTGAGGTTGCCCAGCGCGCCGCCGAGCAGCAGGCCGAGCGCCAGGGCCCACCAGAGCGAGCCCAGTTTCCGCAGTTGCAGCAGGATGGCGATCGAGACGGCGGTCATGATGATGGTGAACACCCAGGTGACGTTTTCGCCGATCGAGAAGGCTGCGCCGGAGTTTCGGATGTAGTACCAGTGCAGCAGCGGGGGGAACACGGGGATCCGCTCCCCCTCGGTCATGGTGCTCGTAACCCAGAGTTTCGTCAGCTGGTCAAAGACGTACGCGAACGCCGCCAGGCCGAAGAAGACGGCGAGCAGCAGCACCCGCGGCGGCCGCGGCCGGGCGGGCTCGGCCTGGCCGGACTCCGCGGGCTCCGTCCGGGCGGGCTCACCGGGCTCTGTCCGGGCGGGCTCAACGGGCTCTGTCCGGGCGGGCTCAACGGGCTCTGCCTGGCCGAACTCAGCGGGCTGGGTGGCATCGGGTGAGGGTGCGTCTGTCATAGGACTTTCGTTGACGAGCCAGTGCGGCGACTGGGTGCTGGGTGCTCAGGTCACGGCCGCCGGCGGACCCGCGGTTAATGACAAAAGCCGGCGGCCGAGGAATCCTCAGCCACCGGCTTTCAGAATACTTGCTTAATGCCTAGCTGGTGGCTTCGACCTCGGGGGCCGCCACGGAGCCGCGGGCATCCAGATCGCGCAGCTGGCCTTCGATGTAGGCCTTCAGGCGTGAACGGTAGTCGCGCTCGAAGCCGCGGAGCTGCTCGACCTTGCGTTCCAGCACGGAGCGCTGCTGCTCCAGGGCACCGAGGATCTTGCGGGACTTCTCCTGGGCGTCGTTGACGAGGCTGCTGGCCTCGATCTGCGCTTCGGCGATGATCTTGTCGCGCTGCTGCTGGCCGTCCGCGACGTGCTTGTCGTGCATCTGCTGCGCCATGGCGAGCAGGCCTGCGGCGGACTCGGCTGCCGGGGTCGCGGCGGCGCGTGCCGGGGCAGCTGCCTGCTCCGTTTCCTTCTTCTTGGCAACTTCGGCGGCCTTGGCGGCTTCAGCAGCCTTGGCCTCGGCTTCTGCCTTGGCGCGGTCGTCCTTGTCGGCCTTGACGGGCGCCGGAACCTTTTCCACGACGGGCGCCGCGGCGGCGGAGCTGGCAGGCGTGCCGGCGCCCAGTTCGGCGAGCTTCTTGCGCAGCTCGTCGTTCTCCTGGTTCAGGCGTCGCAGTTCGACGACGATTTCGTCCAGGAAGTCATCAACTTCATCCTGGTCGTATCCTTCGCGGAACTTGGTCGGCTGAAAGCGCTTGTTGACAACGTCTTCTGGCGTCAAAGCCATCTGGTCACCTCGTTGGTCTAGTTAGTCAGTAGGCCTTCCGGCCGTCAAAACTACGGTACCTAAATATGGTCTGGTTCCTCTAATTCAACACCGCAGTGTCAAACCAGAGTTTCTAACTGTTTCGGGCCACGGACAGAGCCGCCGCCCCACTACGCCGAGATCGACTGGGAAATCGCCAGCGACTTGGCCACCGACATGGCGATCGTGACTGCCACGAACAGCAGAAGGAAGCCGAGATCCAGTGAAATTCCCCCGAGCCGCAGCGGCGGGATGAGCCGCCGGAGCAGTTTGATGGGCCGGTCTGTGACTGAATACACAGCGTGGGCCGTGACGAGGGCCGCGCCGCGCGGACGCCAACCGCGTGCGAACATCTGCACCCAGTCGAAGACCAGCCGGATGATGAGGGCAACTAAGAACAACAGCAAAGCGATATAGACAAGTCCGAAAACAATTCCCATGAGCTAACTCATATCTCCGTGTTCATTCCGGATACCGCAGTGTCCTCTTGATAGTTACGCCTCTATTTCAACACGGATAATTCAGCAAGGATGCCAGAGCGGGTGTCCCGGTCTGGCATCCTTGCAAAAATTGTCGACTAGCTCTGGTTGAAGAAGGCCGCCTGGGTCTCGCTGATCTTCTTGTCATCGCCGATGACTTCAACGTACGACGGCGACAGCAGGAAGACCTTGTTCGTCACCCGTTCGATGCTGCCTCGAAGACCAAAGACCAGCCCGGCTGAGAAGTCCACGAGCCGCTTTGCGTCCGCCTCACCCATGTCCGTGACGTTCATGATGACGGGGATTCCGTCACGGAAGCTTTCGCCAATGAGCTTGGCATCGTTGTAGGACCGCGGGTGGATCGTGGTGATCTGGCGGAGTCCGGTGTGCTCTTCGCGGCTTGATGCCGCTCGCTTGATGGGTGTCACAGGTGCGCGATATTCCTCTTCAGCGGCGTAGGGATCTTCCCTGGGGGCCTCGCGGACGGGCGCCGGTGCACGGCGTTCCTCGCGGTCATGCTCCATGGAATCGTCCTCATCCTTGTGCGATGTTTGGTGCTCGGACTCGTACTGTTCGTCGCCATCGGCGAGCCCAAGATAGATCATTGTCTTGCGCAGAGCGCCGGCCATGGTCGACTCCTAATCGTGTCCGTCAGCGGGCCGATCAATGACTAAGCAGCCTTGGAATCCCCGCCATTACCTTCCAATACGTTGAACCTACCGCAACGCCGGACGCGGACCGAGAATATCGGAACCAATGCGAAGGTGTGTCGCCCCGAACCGGATGGCCTGTTCCAGGTCCTGGCTCATGCCGGCGGAAATGCCCGTGGCCCCGGGATGGTCGGCGGTGAGACGGCCGGAAAGCTCCGCGAGCTTCTCAAATGCCGGGGCCGGGTCGGCACCCAAGGGGGCTACGGCCATCAGGCCGGCCAGCCGGAGTCCGGCCGATTCGGCCAACTGCCCGGCCAGCGCCGGGACGTCCGCCGGAAGGGCACCACCCCGGCTGCCGCCTGCGTCCTCGTCCAGGCTGACCTGGATGAAGCAGTCCAGCGGTGCACGTCCGGTGCGTTCCTGTTCGGCGGCCATGGCTTTGGCCAGGGCGCCGGCCAGCTGGAGCCGGTCCACGGAGTGAACGGCATCGGCGTACTTCACGACCGACTTGGCTTTGTTGCTCTGGAGTTGGCCGACGAAGTGCCAGCGGAGCCCCAGACTTCCCAGTGCACCGGCCTTCTCCGCGGCCTCCTGGTCCCGGTTCTCCCCGACGTCTGTGACGCCAAGGAGGGCGAGCCTCCGGACATCGGCGGCGGGGTGGAATTTGGTCACCACGATCAGCCGGGGCGGTAGTTCCTGCCGTCCGGCGGCCGCGACGGCGCCGTTGATGCGCCGCTGGACGGCGGCGAGCCGTTCCCGGAGCTGTTCCAGCCGGGGATCGGGCTGCCCGTCGGCGGGTTCCTGCTCGTTCATCTGCTCATTCACCGGACCGTCCACCGGCCATCCCGGCCACCGTCCACACCAGTCCGGCGAACCGGCCGGTTTGCCGGTCACGGCGGTAGGAGAATAGGCTTTCGTCTTCCAGGGTGCAGTTGCCGGAGTACTCGACCCGGACACCCGCGTCCTGCAGCTGGCTGCGGACGGCGGCGGGCAGGTCCAGGCCCGGGGTGCCCCGGGAGGTGGTGCACCAGGCGGCGGGCACCCGAGCGGACACGTCCGCGCGCATCGCCTCGGGGACCTCGTAGCATCCCCCGCAGACGGACGGGCCAATCCAGGCGCTGAGCCCCGCAGCGCCAAGTCCGCGCATGCGGTCCACTGCCGCCGGGACGACGCCGGACGCAACGCCCGGGCGCCCGGCGTGCACAACACCGAGAACGGGAGCCTCCCCCGCGGCCCGGTCCCCCACCAGGATGATCGGCACACAATCGGCCACCATCACGGCCAGGGCTTCACCCAGGGACACCATCGCATCGGCGGTCGGGGCGCCGCCGGCCTCGGCCAGCGGATTGCCGGCCGACGCGGCGCCGATGCCGGCTACCGCATTGCCGTGGACCTGGTTCATGTACTGGAAGCGCCTGCCGCCGAGCCCCACGGCCGCCTCGAGGGCGCCGCGCCGGAGCCGGACGCTGGCCGGGTCGTCGCCGGTATGGAGCGCCAGGTTGCCGGCGGCGGCGTCGGTGAAGGCCACCCAGACGCCGGGCCGGACTTCCGCCCGCCAGGAGAACACTCAGAACACCGCCAAACTTGTTTGCAGAACTTCGATCCTACGAGAAAGCACCATGGCACTGCCATCCGGCAGTGCCATGGTGCTTCCGGATCTACTTGAGGAAGTCAGGGACATCCAGGTCGTCGGAGTGGCGGCCGGAGAGGTCCGGTTCCACCACCGAGGGCAGGTCGACGTCGAAGCCTGAGTCGGCCGGGACTGCTGACGGGCGCTGCTGGCCCCAGCCGCCGTACCCGGAAGCACCGACCGTGGCGTGCAGCGGCTGGACCTGGGCCGAGGCCGGAGCCTGGACCGGTGCGGGGGCAGCTGCCGGCGCCGCCGGGCGCTGTGGCGCCGACTGCGGAAGGGACTGGTCCATGGACGGCGAGGTGGCCTTGACGTCGTCGAAGCCGGCTGCAATGACCGTCACGCGGGCTTCATCGCCGAGGGCGTCGTCGATGACCGCGCCGAAGATGATGTTCGCCTCGGGGTGGGCGACTTCCTGGACCAGACGGGCCGCCTCGTTGATTTCGAAGAGTCCCAGATCCGAGCCGCCCTGGATGGAGAGCAAGACGCCGTGGGCCCCGTCGATCGACGCCTCAAGCAGCGGGGAGGCGATCGCCAGTTCGGCGGCCTTGACGGCGCGGTCTTCGCCACGTGCCGAACCGATGCCCATCAGCGCCGAACCTGCGCCCTGCATAACGGACTTGACGTCGGCGAAGTCGAGGTTGATCAGGCCGGGGGTGGTGATCAGGTCGGTGATGCCCTGGACACCGGACAGCAGGACCTGGTCGGCGGAGCGGAAGGCGTCCAGGACGGAGACGTTGCGGTCACTGATGGACAGCAGGCGGTCGTTCGGGATGACGATCAGCGTGTCGACTTCGTCGCGCAGGGCGTCGATGCCGGCCTCGGCGGAGCCTGCACGGCGGCGGCCCTCGAAGGTGAACGGGCGGGTGACGACGCCGATGGTCAGGGCACCGAGCGAGCGGGCGATCCGGGCGACGACGGGCGCGCCGCCGGTTCCGGTGCCGCCGCCTTCGCCGGCGGTGACGAAGACCATGTCAGCGCCGCGGATGACCTCTTCGATTTCCTCGGCGTGGTCCTCGGCTGCCTGCCTGCCGACCTCCGGGTTCGCACCGGCTCCCAGCCCGCGCGTCAGCTCACGCCCGATGTCGAGCTTGACGTCTGCATCGCTCATCAACAATGCCTGGGCATCGGTGTTGACCGCGATGAATTCGACGCCGCGAAGACCCACCTCGATCATGCGGTTGACTGCGTTCACGCCACCGCCGCCGATGCCGACGACCTTGATGACGGCCAAGTAATTCTGCGGAGCTGCCACGTTACGTGTCCCTTGTTCGTGTTCTGTTGCGAAACTGATGGAGTCGGGCTTGAAGGTTTGAACCCTAACCTTCGACTTGAAGGTTATAGTTATGTCAAGTAACTCATGCAGTGACGCTATTTCCTATGTAGATGACATTCAATTACCGGGCCCGCGTGTCGCGGTATTACCGGCAAAATGGCTCCCGGCCAAGTGATTGACGGCTATCGGGTGACCGGGTGCCGGGGCACGCTGACATCATAGATCCGGACCGGGTTTTTCGGGTCCACGGGGGCCTTCAACAGGGCGGCCAGGACCTTGGCCTTAAGCTCTTTCTCCCCCGCGTTGCCCCAGACGATCGTCTGGCCGTCCACCAGCTTGAGCTCCACGGCATCCACGGATTTGGCCGAGGCATTGGAGAGCCTGGCAAGCACATCGGCAGGCAGCGCCCCCAGCACCCCGGTGATGGCATGGAACAGGTCCTGGGGCAGGGTGCCGCCGCCGCCGTCAATGACCGGAAGCAGCGTCGACGCCGGGTCCGCGGTATCGCTGAGCTTCACGCCGTCGACGTCGACCAGCTGGTGTGCGTCGCCCTGCTTCACCAGAGCCACCGGCACGCGTTCGGTCACCCTGACCAGCAGCGTCGAGGGCGGGCGGGCCTGGGTGCTGACTTCCTTGACCTGGACCAGTGGCTGCAGCAGGGCCGTGACGTCGCCGTCGCTGATCTGGGGCAGCGGTTTGCCCTGCAGCGGAGCAAGGGCCGACCGGACCTGGTCAGCGGTGAGAAGTTTGGTGCCTTCCACGGTGACCGTCTGCACTGCCAGGGCGGGCGAGTAGACCGCCGCGGCGATGATCCCCGCGACCAGCACGGCCAGGGATCCGATGAGGCCCAGCCGGATGCGCCGGCGGCGCTTGGCCTTGGGTTCGGGAAAGGACAGCACATTGTCCCGGGCCGCCGGGGTTTCGGGTGCCGGTGTCTTGACGCCTGCGGCGCCGGTGCCGGTGCCGGTAGTGCCGCCGTCCTTGGACGCGGAGATGACATCGGAGGCCGCCGGGTTCCCGCGGGCCGGGGACTGCCGGGGCCCGCCGGTCCGGTAGCTGGGCCGCCGGGTGCTAGGCACCGGGGACCCCGTCGTTCAGGGCAGCAACGATCAGCGGGCCGTAGGCCGTGACGTCGCCGGCTCCGACGGTGAGCACGATGTCCCCGGGCGCGGCCGCGGACACCACGGACTGCACAGCCTCCCGGCCCGGCCCGACGAGACGCCCGCCGGGACCCAGGTGAGCGGCGATCAGCCGGCTGCTGACGCCCGGAATCGGGTCTTCGCGGGCCGGATAGATGTCCAGGACCAGTGCCGTGTCGGCGGCGTTCAACGCCGCGGCGAACTCCGCGGCGAATTCGCGGGTGCGCGAGAACAGGTGCGGCTGGAAGAGGACGTGCAATTTGTGGCCGCCGGCCACCGACCGTGCAGCGGACAGGGCGGCGCGCACCTCCGTGGGGTGGTGGGCGTAGTCGTCGTAGACCCGGACGCCATGGCCGGAGCCCTTGAACTCGAAGCGCCGGGACGCCCCGGTGAAGTGTGCCAGCGCGTCGGCGGCCACGGCGGGGTCGACGCCGAGTTCCAGGGCGACGGCGAAAGCGGCCGCCGCGTTCAGCGCATTGTGGCGCCCGGGCACGTGCAGCTCGAGCGCGAAGCGTCCGGCCGGGGTGGTGATCGAGACGTCCCCCGGGCCGCCGTCGTGCAGCACGATCTGTGCGTCATCGCCGGTGCCGTAGAGCACAACGCGGGTGTTGCCGCGCTCGAGCGTCCGCATGGCCAGGGCCCTGGCTCCGGGGTCGTCCGCGCAGGCCACCAGCACACCGTCGTGCGGAAGCAGGGCGGTGAACCGGTCGAAGGAGGCGTAGACGGCCTCGGCGGTGCCGTAGTAGTCGAGGTGGTCCGGTTCAACGTTGGTCACGACGGCGATCTGCGGGCGGTAGTTGAGGAAGGAACCGTCTGATTCGTCGGCTTCCGCGACGAAAATCGGCGTGCTGCCGCTGGCCGCGTTGACGCCCAGCGCCGGGACGTTCGCGCCGATGGCGAAGGACGGGTCAAGCCCCGCACGCTGCAGCAGGACAGTGATCATCGACGTCGTGGTGGACTTGCCGTGCGTGCCGGCCACGGTGACGGCGGTGTCGTGGGCCATGGCGGCCGCCAGCGCCTCCGAGCGGTGGAGCACGGGGAGTCCGGCCGCCCGGGCCGCCGCCAGCTCGGGGTTGTCCGGGCGGATGGCGGAGCCGGCGACTACGCTTTGGGCGTCTCCCAGGTTGGCGGCGTCGTAGCCGA
This sequence comes from Pseudarthrobacter sp. HLT1-3, assembly GCF_059383535.1. Taxonomy (NCBI): domain Bacteria; kingdom Bacillati; phylum Actinomycetota; class Actinomycetes; order Micrococcales; family Micrococcaceae; genus Pseudarthrobacter; species Pseudarthrobacter sp. HLT1-3. Next base: position 31,889 of record NZ_JBWZCJ010000019.1, read on the forward strand.
CACAGATCCGGGCGCCGGCGGCTGCCAGGTCGGCCATGACCGGCAGGTCCTTGGCATCGGAGCCGCTGACCGGCAGGCCGCGGGCCACCAGGATGCGGGCGACGGCGGACATTCCCACGCCGCCGATGCCGATGAAGTGCACCCGGCCGAGGGATTGCCCGGTGCTGGTAGGGGTGGATGTGTTCGGGGCTTCGGGCTGGGTCATTTCCACTACCGCTTCCTGCTGTGTTGCTTCACGGGCTTTGCCGCCGAAGACGAAGCCGTTTCCAGGACGAGAGCGGCCATCCGCTCGGCGGCGTCCCGGATGCCGAGCTGTTCGGCGCTGGCCGCCATCCCGGCGAGGCGGTCCGGATCCCGCAGCAGCGGGATGATGTTCCCCCGGACCCACTCGGCTGAAAACGTGCTGTCGTCCACAATCAGGGCGCCGCCGGCCGCGACGAGTCCGGCGGCGTTCAGCGCCTGCTCGCCGTTGCCGATGGGCAGCGGAACGAAGACGGCGGGAAGCCCGACGGCGGCGACCTCGCAGACCGTGGCGGCGCCGGAGCGGGCCAGCAGCAGATCGGCCGCGGCGTAGATGGTTTCCATGCCGTCAACGTACTCGCGCTGCTGGTAGCCGGGGGCCTCGAGCAGCCTGCCGTCGGCGTCGTGGACGGCCTTGCCGCGTCCGGTGAGGTGCAGGGTCTGGATGCCGGCTTCGGCGAGGAGTCCTGCCGACGCGGCGATGGTTCGGTTGATGCTCTGCGCGCCCGAGGAGCCTCCGGTGACGATCAGGGCCGGACGCTGCGGGTCCAGGCCCAGGGCTGTGCGGGCCTCGTTCCGGGCAGCCCTCCGGTCCAGGCCGGAGATTTCCCGGCGCATCGGCATGCCGACGTGCCGGGCGGCGCCCAGCCGGGTTGCTTCGAAGGCCACGGCGACGTGTCCGCCGAGCCGTGCACCCACGCGGTTCGCCAGCCCCGGGCGGGTGTTCGCCTCGTGGATGACGATGGGGATCTTCCGGCGCCAGGCGGCCAGGTACATCGGCGTGCAGACGTACCCTCCGACGCCGACCAGGACGTCGGCCCTGGCCTCGTCGAGGATGGCACCGGCCTGCTTCACGGCTCCGGCCAGCCGTCCGGGAAGCCGCAGCACCTCCAGCGACAGGTGCCGCGGGAAGGGGACCCGGCTGATCGTGGCGAGGTCCAGCCCGGCAGCGGGGACCAGCCGGGCTTCCATCCCGGCAGGTGTTCCCACCGCGAGGAGCCGTACCCCGGGGCGGGCCTCCCGGAGTGCGTTCGCGATGGCCAGGAGCGGGCTGATGTGCCCGGCTGTTCCGCCGCCGGCGAGGACGACGGACAATGACGACTCGGTGTTCATAAAGGCCTATTTACGCTTTCGTGCCGGATGGCTGGGTGCTGGGGTTCTGCTGCCCGGGTTTCCGGGTGCTGGGGTTCTGGGGGCGGTTTTGGCGGCGGTCTTCCGGTCCGCGGCGTCCCTGGGCGCCGTACCCGTGGCAGCTTTGGTTCTGCTGCCGGCCGCGGTCTTTGCGTCGTTCTTGGCCGTGTTTTTAGCCGTGTTTTTGGCCGTTTTCTTGGCCGTGTTTGTGGCTGTTTTCTTGGCTGGGCCACCTGCTGCGCTGCGCTTGCGCAGCGTCGCCGCCAGTGAAGCCGGGCCGAACCTGAACAGCCGCTTCGGTTGGATTCCGGGTGCCATCTGTGCCCGGGCCAGTGACAAGACTACGCCGATCGCACACAGCGACATAAGCAGTGCCGAGCCGCCGTAGGAAATGAACGGCAGCGGGATTCCGACCACCGGGGCCAGGCCGGTGACCACGGCCATGTTGACCGTCGCCTGGCCGAGCAGCCACACCATGATCGTGCCGGCGAGGACGCGGTGGAACATGGCCTTCTGCGCGACAACCACCCGGTAGATGGCGGTACCGAGGATGGCGAAAAGGACCAGCACCACCAGGGTTCCGACCAGTCCGAGTTCCTCACCGATGATGGCGAAGATGAAGTCGTTGTGGGCTTCCGGGATCCAGCTGTACTTCTGCCGGCTCTGGCCGAGCCCCACGCCGAACCATCCGCCGGAGGCGAGGCCATAGAGGCCGTTCGTGGACTGGTAGTTCACGTCCGAGCCGTCCGCGCAGGTCTGGCCTGTCCAGGACAGGATGCGGCAGACCCGGTTCGGGCTCGTCAGGGCCAGGACGACGGTGCCGGCGACGAGGACAACCCCGGCGATGCCGAACAGGTACAGCCGCACCCCGGCGAAGAACAGGGCCGCCGCCGTGATCATCATGACGATCATGGCGGTGCCGAGGTCGTTGCCCATCAGGATGAGCGTGATCACTCCGGCGGCGCCGGGCAGCACCACCGGGACCAGGGCGTGCTTGGCCTGGGACAGCAGCTTGGCCTTGCGGTCCAGCACGGTGGCCATCCACAGGGCAAGGGCAAGTTTGGCCGCCTCGGAGGGCTGGAAGGTGAAGGGGCCGACGTCGATCCAGTTCTGGTTGCCGAGCGCGCTGCGGCCGATGAGCAGCACGAGCACAAGCAGCACGAACGCCGCAAGGATGGCGATCCAGGCGCCGCGCTTGAGCCAGACCACATTGACCCTGGAGAGCAGGAACATGCCGAAAAGGCCGATCCCGGCGAACATCCCCTGCTTGAGCGCGGCGGTGTAGGGCGACTCCCCCGCGGCGATGGCCTCGACACTGGAGGCAGAGAGCACCATCAGGATGCCGATTGCCGTCAGCGCGAGTGTCGAGCCGAGGATCAGGTAGTAGGTCGAGCCGTTGCGGGACTTGCCCGACCCTTCGAGGGCGGACCAGAATCCATCGTACCAGACCCGGACTTTCCGTCCGGCCGATTGCAGGCCGGTTCGTGCCGGGGGCACCGGTGCGCTGGCTGCCGGTGCCTTCGCGGCGGACGGATTTCCCGCGGCCGGTGCGGTCGCGGTGTTACGGGTGGGCGTGCTGACCATTGTTACTCCTCGCTGGTCTGAGCCTGCCCTTCCACTAGCTCGCGGACGGCTTCAATGAAGGCGTCGCCGCGGTGAGCGTAGGAAGAGAACTGATCCATGGACGCAGCCGCCGGGGCCAGGAGCACAGTGTCCCCGGAGGCGGCCAGCTGCGCCGCCGACGCAACGGCCCGGGCCATTACAGTCTCACTGAAAATCGGCGAGGGGCCTGCTTCGGCGTCGGCCGCTCCGGCAGTCTGCACCTCTTCAGTTTCGCCCGTAGCCGCAGCGATCACGGGGACATCCGGCGCGTGTCGCCGCAGCGCGGAGCGGAGATCACCGGAGTCAGTCCCGATCAGGACGACGGCCTTCAGCCGCGGGGCATGTTCCTGGACCAGGGCGTCATAGCTCACGCCTTTGGACAGTCCGCCTGCTATCCAGACAACGTCCTGGAACGCGGAGAGGGACGCCGCGGCGGCGTGCGGGTTCGTGGCTTTGGAGTCGTTGACCCAGAGGATGCCGTTGTGGCTGGCCACGAGCTGGATGCGGTGGTCCCCGGGCAGGTAGTTCAGCAGGCCCTTGCGGACCGCGGCCGGTTCCACCCCGTAAGCCCGGACCAGGGCCGCGGCCGCGAGGGCGTTGGCCACCATGTGGCGCGGAGCCACCGGCCCGAGGTCCGAAACGGACGCCAGTTCGGCGGCGCTGTCCTTGCGACCGGCGATGAAAGCCCGGTCCACCAGGAGCCCTTCAACGACGCCGAGCATGCTGACCGCCGGCGTGCCGGTGGTGAACGCGACCGCACGGCAGCCCTCAACGACGTCGGCGTCCTCGACCATGCGTTCGGTTTCGATCTGTTCGGCGTTGTAGATGCACGCCTTTTGGGTGTGTTCGAAGATTTTGGCCTTGTCCGCCAGGTAGGACGCGTAGGAACCGTGCCAGTCGACGTGGTCCTCGGCAACGTTGAGGCAGACACTCGCGACCGGGGACACGGAGTGGCTCCAGTGCAGCTGGAAGCTGGAGAGTTCGACGGCGAAGACGTCGTAGTCCACCGGGTCGCGCAGGGCGTCAAGGATCGGGGTGCCGACGTTGCCGACGGCGAGGGCCTTGAGCCCTGCGGCCTGCAGCATCGATTCGGTCAGCCCGACGGTGGTGGTCTTTCCGTTCGTGCCGGTAATGGTGAGCCAGTCGGCGGTCTTGCGTCCTTCGCGTTCGCGGACCCGCCAGGCCAGTTCGACATCGCCCCAGACCGGGATGTGAGCCCTCGCCGCGGCCGCGAGCAGGGCCTGGTCCGGCCGCCATCCCGGGGAGGTGACAACCAGGTCAGGCTTGGCGCCGTCGATCTTGGGGACGGCTGCCACCGCATCCTCACCCAGCAGGACCTCGACCGCCCCGACGATCCGCAGCGTGTCCGCCTGGGCCTGTGCCCTGGGGCCGGTGGCGGCGTCCACCACGATGACGCGGGCGCCCAGTTCGATGAGGGTGTCTGCGGCGGCGAAACCGGAGACCCCGATGCCGGTCACGACAACCCGCAGTCCGGCCCAGTCGGAGTCCCAGCTGACCAGGTCCTGGACCCGGGCCGAGGTGGACAGGGGTGCGGGAATTGGACCGGTCATAGCAATACCACCCATTCGGCGTAGAAGATGCCCAGCCCTGCGGCGACGAAGAGTCCGCACAGGATCCAGAACCGGACGACGACGGTGACCTCGGCCCAGCCTTTGAGTTCAAAGTGGTGTTGGAGCGGGGCCATCTTGAAGAACCGTTTGCCCTTGGTGATCTTGAAGTAGCCGACCTGGATGATCACCGAGAGGGTGATCAGGACGAAGAGGCCGCCGATGAAGGCCAGCAGGAGTTCGGTCCGGGACAGGATGGCGAAACCGGCGACGGCGCCGCCGATCGCCAGTGAGCCGGTGTCGCCCATGAAGATCTTGGCCGGGGAGGTGTTCCACCACAGGAAGCCGACCAGCGCCGCACTGAGGATGGCGGCGAGCAGGGCAAGGTCCAGCGGGTCGCGGACGGTGTAGCAGCCGGAGCCGGTCTGCCGCGGCGAACCGCAGGCCTGGTTGCTCTGCCAGATCCCCATCAGGGTGTACGCGCCGAAGACCATGATGGCGGCGCCGGCGGCCAGTCCGTCGAGCCCGTCCGTGAGATTCACACCGTTGGTCGCGGCGGTGATGATCAGGTTCGACCACAGCACAAAAAGAATGGCGCCGACGACGGTACCGGCGAAGGCAAGGTTCAGCCACGGGATGTCACGGACCAGTGAGATCTGGTACGAGGCGGGCGTTACACCGTTCTCGTCCGGGAAAGACAGCGCGAGGACCGCGAAGCTGATGCCCACCGCGGCCTGCAGGATCAGTTTGGCCTTGGCGTCCAGGCCCAGGCTGCGCTGCTTGGAAATCTTGATGAAGTCGTCCAGGAAGCCGACGAGCCCCATCCCGACCATAAGGAACAGCAGCAGCAGGGCCGAGGCGGTCGGGCCCGGCGAGTCCGGGTTCATCATCCACATCACAAGGTGGGTGATGCCGTAGCTCGCGACGACCGCCAGGACCACCACGGTGCCGCCCATCGTGGGGGTGCCGCGCTTGGTGTGGTGTGTGGTGGGCCCGTCATCCCGGATGAACTGCCCGTAGCTCTTCCGGACCAGGAAACGGATAAAGAGCGGGGTGCCCAGGAAGGAGAACAGCAGGGCCATTCCCGACCCCATCAGCAGTGCAATCACAGCAGCGCACTCCCTTCAGTGGCGGTTCCTTCGATGGCGGTTCCTGCAGCGGCGTTTCCGGCAGCAGTATTTCCGGCAGCGCTTTCGGCGGCCTTTTCCCCACCGGCACCGGCAGCGGTCCCGGGGGCCCGTGGGGGTAATGCTATCCGATCGCCCAGATGGCGCAGCCCGATGCTGTTGGACGATTTGAACAGCACGAGGTCGCCGGGTTCCAGCTCGGCCTGCAACAGTTCGTAGGCCTCCTCCGCTGTCTCGGCGAAGACGCATTCGTTGCCCCAGGAGCCCTCGTTGACGGCGGAGACATAGAGCGAGCGGGCCTCGCGCCCCACGACCACAAGCCGGGAGATGTTGAGCCGGACCACCTGGGTGCCCACCGCCATGTGTTCGCGGATCGAGTCCGGGCCCAGCTCGAGCATGGCTCCGAGCACGGCCCAGGTCCGGCGGCCGCGTCCGAGGTCGGCGAGGGTCCGCAGTGCGGCCCGCATCGATTCCGGGTTGGCGTTGTACGCATCGTTGATGACGGTGACGCCGTCGGCCCGTTCGGTGCGTTCCATCCGCCAGCGGCTGGCGGCCGCCTGGCTGCTGAGGGAGGAGGCGATCCGCGCGGCGGGCACGCCGGCGGCGTGGGCGGCTGCCGCGGCTGCCAGCAGGTTGGCCATGTGGTGTGCGCCGATCAGCTTGGCGGTGACGTGCTGTCCGGCGCTCTCACCGGGCAGGAAGAGTTCGAATTCGGGGTGGCCGGCGGCGGTAAGTTCGACGCCTTCGGCGCGGACCTTTTGGGCACCGGCGCTGTCTGCACCGGCTCTGCCGGACTGGCCGCCGCGGGCAGGCTGGGCTGAGTAGCCCAGCACGGTGGCGCCGGTGCGGGCGGCCATGGCCGCGACGCGGGCGTCATCGAGGTTGAGCACGGCGGTGCCGGCGGCGGTCAGCGCTTCGACGAGCTCGCCTTTGGCGCGGGCGATGTTCTCCACCCCGCCGAATTCACCCGCGTGGGCGGTGCCGACGCCGAGTACCACACCGATGTCCGGGCGGACCATCTCCGCGAGGTAGCTGATGTGTCCGACGCCGGTGGCACCCATCTCGATCACGAGGTAACGGGTGTCCGTGCCGGCTTTGAAAACGGTGAGCGGGACGCCGACTTCACCGTTGTAGGAACCCTGCGGGGCTACGGTCGGGCCTTCCGCGGCCAGGATTCCGGCCAGCAGATCCTTGGTGGTGGTCTTTCCGGCCGAACCGGTGATGCCGATCACCGTCAGCGGCTCGCCGTCGGCCGCGCGTGCGGCACGGATCCGCCGGACGGCTTCCGCGGCGAGGGCGCCCATCGCGAGGACCGAATCCTGGACGACGACGGCGGGGTAGTTGCGCCCGGCGTCGTCGGCCACGTCGTGCTCGACCAGGGCCAGGACGGCGCCGCGTTCGAAGGCCGCACCGACGAAGTCGTGGCCGTCGGCTGCCTCCCCCGGCTTGGCCACGTAGAGGGATCCCGGGGCGGCTTCCCGGGAGTCGGTCACCACGGAGCCGGGGGTGATCCCCGGTTCTGCGGCCAGCCGGCCGTTGGTTAAGTCGGCGATTTCCGCCGCGGTAAATACAATCATCTCGGTTTAGGACTCTATCCGCTGGTCTTCGAGAACGGTGAATCCCCGAGCTGTCAAGGCGGAGCGGAGCTCCACCCTGTCGTCAAGGGCGAGGTTTACGCCCTTGACTTCCTGCCAAATTTCGTGGCCCCGCCCCGCGACGAGGATGGTGTCGGCCGGGCCGGCGAGTTCCACGGCCTTCCGGATGGCGGCATCCCGGGGGTAGACCTCGAGGATGCTGCAGCCCAGTCCCTCGTGGTCCTTGGCCTCGACCGCGCCCGCCAGGACGTCGGCGCGGATCCCCCCGGCGTCCTCGTCGTGCGGGTCGTCGTCGGTGACAATGACGGTGTCGGCGAGGCGCGCGGCGATGGCGCCCATCGCCGGCCGCTTGCCCTGGTCGCGCTGTCCGGTGGCGCCGAAGACGATGATCACGCGGGATCCCGGCTCCGGGGAGCGGACGGCCTCGAGGGCCCGGGACAGCGCGTCCGGGTTGTGGGCAAAATCGACGACGGCCGCCGGGGCGGTGGAGACGAGCTGCATGCGGCCGGGGACGGCGACGGTGAAGGGGTCGCCCGCGTCCAGGGCGGCCTGGACGGCGCCGGCGTCGTGGCCGGCCGCGAGCACCATGGCCGTGGCCAGCGCGGCGTTGGCCACATTGAAGCTTCCGGGCAGCCCGGTGTGGATCCGCAGTTCGGTGCCGTCCCGGTGGCTAAGGGTGAAGTCCGTGCCCAGCCCGCGCGGGGCCGGACTGCGGACCGTCCAGTCCGCGGTCACGGCGCCGGCGTCGTGCGTGGCCAGTGTGGTGACCGGGATGCCGGCGGTGCCGGCGAGCTGGACGCCCCAGGTGTCGTCGACCGTCACCACGGCGCTGCGGGCCCTTCCGGGGCTGAACAGCCGCGCCTTCGTCTGGAAGTACTCCTCCATGCTGCCGTGCAGGTCCAGGTGGTCCTGGGTGAGGTTGGTGAAGCCGGCGACATCGAACACAACGCCGTCCACGCGGGAGAACGAGATGGCGTGCGAGGAGACCTCCATGGAGGCCGCGTCGAGGCCGCGTTCGCGCATCAGGGCCAGCAGGGCATGCACATCGGTGGATTCCGGTGTGGTGAGCAGGCTGGGAATCGCTTCGCCGCCGGCCAGGATCTCGATCGTGCCGATCAGGCCGGTCTTTTTCCCCAGCGCCTGCAGCAGGGCGTTGATGAAGTAGGTGGTGGTCGTCTTGCCGTTGGTGCCGGTCACGCCGTAGAGGGCCGGGGCCGGCGCGTCGTCCGGCCGGCTCCGGTAGATCAGGGCGGAGAGCCGGCCCACGAGGGTGCGGGGCTCTTCGGCCAGCAGCACCGGGACGGCAATGTCGTGGGAGAACGCCAGCAGGCGCGCACCGTCGTCGTCGGTGAGCACCGCGGCCGCTCCCGCCTGTACTGCCTGGGAGACGAAGTCCGCACCGTGCCGGCTCGCGCCGGGCAGCGCGACGTAGAGGTCGCCGGGCTGGACGGTGCGGGAGTTCAGTGAGATCCCGGTGACCGGGACGGAGGCGGACGCCCCGGGGACCACGACGCCGATGGCCTCACCGATGGTTGCCAGCGGCACTGGGGCGACAGCGGTGGGCCGGAATCCCGTGCTGGAACCCGGACCGGATGGCGCGGCGGAAGCGCCGGGGGCATTCTGATCTGACAAGTGGGTCTCCGTTGGTGGTGCTGGTGGATCCGGCGCTGCGCACGGAGTGGTGCTCCGGCCCGCAGGCTCAGGTTCCCGTTACAGGTTGGTGGTGGACGTGCTGGTTCTCGGGCGCTACTTGGCGAACTGCGGCAGCCGGACGGGTTCGCCGCTGGACGGCTGGATGTTGAACGTCCGCAGCGCCTGGCTCATCACGGACCGGAAAACCGGGCCGTTCGAGATTCCGTAGATATCGCCCTTGGGCCGTTGCAGCACCACTTCAACAATAAACCGAGGATCGTCCATCGGCGCCATACCCACCATCGACGCCGTATAGCCGCAGAACCCGGCGGTCCCGTCGTCACAGGGTGATTGCGAGGTGCCGGTCTTCGCGCCGACCCGGTAGCCGTCCAGCGCAGCTTCCTTGATCTGGCCCTCCGTGACGGCGCTCTCAAGGATGTCCCGGACCTGCTTGGCGGTGTCCGGTGAGACGATCTGCCGGGGATCCTTCGCCGGCACCTTCTCCTCGGTGCCGTCGGGGTTGATGTAGCTGTCGATCAGCCGCGGCTGGAGCATCACACCGTTGTTGGCGACGCTTTGGAAGGCCCGCACCGTCTGGAGCGTGGACTGCGAGACGCCCTGGCCGAACAGCACGGTGTACTGCTGGCGGCCGTCCCATTCATTGGGTGGGGTCAGGATGCCGCCGGCCTGGGCGGGAAGCCCAACGTCCGGCGCCTCCCCGATGCCGAACTTCTTCAGCCAGTCGTAGCGCTGTTCCTTGCTGAGCCGCTGGCCGGCCATGACCGTGCCGGTGTTCATCGACCAGCCAAGGATGCCGGCCAGGGTCCGCTCCTCGGTGCCGTGGCTGAAGGCGTCGTTGAACGTCTGGCCGTCCACGGTGTAGGACGACGGGATGGTGAACTTGTCCAGCGGGCTCGACTTGCCCTCCTCGATCAGGGCGGCTGCCACGATCATTTTTTGCACGGAGCCGGGTTCGTAGGCGGCCGTCACGGCCCGTACTCCGCGGTCCTTTGCGTCGACCTTGCCGGGGTCGTTGGGGTCCGGGGAGTTGGTGTCCGCCATGGCGATGATGTCGCCGGTCTTGATGTCCTGGACGATGACGACGCCCCACTCGGCGCTGAGTTTGTCCCGCTGGCTTTGGATTGCCTGCTGGGCGAAGTACTGGAGGTCGGCGTTCAGGGTGAGCTTGATGTCCTTGCCGTTGACGGCAGGCGTCAACTGGTCCACGCCGACCGGGATGCGCAGCCCGTCGGCGCCGATTTCGAAGAGCCGTTTGCCGGGGGTGCCTTTGAGGATCTCGTCCTGGGTCTGCTCGAGGCCGGCCTGCCCGGTGGCGCCGTCCTGCAGGAAGCCGACGATCCCGCCGGCCACCGACCCGTTGGGGTAGACGCGTTTGCTGGTGCCCACGGTGACGATACCGGGGATCTGGAGTTTGGAGATGCGGTCCTCGACGTCGGGCTTCAGGTCTTTGGCCACGATGTAGTACGGCTGGTCCCCCGTGAGGGCCTGCCTGAGGGTGGCCGTGTCCATGCCCAGCAGCGGTGCCAGTTCGGAGATGCCCTGATCCCGGGAAACCTTGACCAGCTCCTCGTTGTCCTCGTCGAACCGGCGGAACGACTCGGTCTTGGTGTTCACGCGCTGGTCCACGACGACGTTGTAGCGGATCACGCTGCTGGCCAGGACGGTTCCGTTGGCATCCAGGATGCTGCCGCGCTCGGCCGGAAGCTCGATCGGCGTGAGCCTGTTCTGCAGGGCGGCTTCAGCCATGCCCCCGACGTCGAGGCCCTGGACCAGGAAGAGTTTTCCGCCGACCACAAGCAGCAGCGTCAGCATGACACCCAGGCCCAGCCGCAGCCGCCGGGTCGCGCTTGGCGCTTTCGCCTTGCGTGCCCTGCCGGTGTTCTTTGCCACGATGTTTCCTTGCTGGTTGCCTTGCTGACTGCCTGGCTGGTGGTCCGTCCTGCGCTACTGTCCCGGGACCTTCTGTGCCGGGGCCGGAACCGAGCCCCCACGGAGTTCAACAGCCGGCGGCGCCGGAACAGCGGCCGGAGGCGCCGGCGCCGTCTCAGCGTTGGTGGCAGCAGCTGCGGCTGCCGGCGCCGTCTCAGCGCCGGGCGCGGCGGCCGCTGCGACGGGCCCGGCGGGTTTGCGGTTGGCGAGCGGCTCGTTGGCGGTGGCGGGAGGAACAACGCTGAGTTGTCCGGCAACGGCGGGCGCTGCGATGACGGCGCCGGGGGCGTCGCCCTTCACGGCGGGCTTTGCCTTGCCGGTGACGGTCAGCGTGGAGAGGTCGATCTGGCCCTTGGCGGTGGCGGCGACCATGCCCAGTTCGGTGGCTTTGGCTGCCAGGTTCTGCGGGGCGTCGAAGTTCTGCACCTGCTGGGTCAAATCCTGGTTCTGCTTCGTCAGGGTGGACTGCTCGCTACGGAGCTGCACCAGCTGGTACTGCGCGGTGGAGACGGAGATGTTGAGAACGAGCACGGCCATGAGCGCCACGGCCAGGAGGCCGAAGCAGAGCACGACGAACGGGGCGCGGCGCTTGCGCGGGGCTGACCGGACCAGGGAGAGCGGCGTGCGCGTCTTCCGGCTGGGGCCGGTACCGGGGGTGGTCCCGGGCAGGGCGCGGGCCGTTGCCCCGGTGGCAATGGGGAATCTGCTGACAGCGGCGGTGCTCATGCGGCCCTCCTGGCTTTGATGCGTTCCACGGCGCGGAGCCTGGCGGAGGCGGCGCGTGGGTTCTCGGCGATTTCGGCGGCGGTGGGCACTTCGGTGCCCTTCGTCAGGGATTTCAGTTCGGCTTTGTGCTCTTCCAGCTCCACCGGGAATCCGAGGGGTGCGGAGGATCTGGATCCGGCCTGGAAGAAGCCCTTGACGATTTTGTCTTCCAGCGAGTGGTAGGACATAACGACAACGCGGCCGCCGACGGCGATCGCGTTGATGGCGGCGGGGACGGCGCGTTCCAGGACGTCGAGTTCCTCGTTGACCTCGATCCGAAGCGCCTGGAAGGTGCGCTTGGCGGGGTGGCCGCCGGATTTAGCGGCGCCGGCGGGCACCACCCCACGGATCTGTTCGACCAGTTCGCCGGTGGTGCTGAAGGGCTTAGCGGCGCGGGCGGTGACGATCCGGTTGGCGATACGGCCTGCGAACTTCTCTTCGCCCCATTTCCGGATGATCCGGACCAGGTCCTCTTCGCTGTAGTTGTTGACGACGTCGGCGGCGGTCTGGCCGCGGCTGGTGTCCATGCGCATGTCCAGCGGGGCGTCGAAGGAGTAGGCGAAACCGCGCTCCCGCTCGTCGAGCTGGAGCGAGGACACCCCAAGGTCCATCAGGACTCCGTGGACCTCCGCGAAACCGAGGTCCGCCAGGACTTCGGGGATCTCGTCGTACACGGCGTGGACCAGGTCGATCCGGTTGGCGAAGGGCTGGAGGCGTGCTCCAGCGAGGGCCAGGGCTTCCTCGTCGCGGTCGATGCCGATCAGGTGCAGGTCCGGGAAGCGCTGCAGCATGGCCTCGGCGTGACCGCCCATACCGAGGGTGGCGTCAATGACCACGGGGGTCTGGTCGCGGAGCCGCGCCGCCTCGAACCCGGGCGCCAACAAATTGATGCACCGGTCCTTGAGGACCGGTACATGCCGTTCGGACGTGGGCTTTGACGGGTCAGGGTCTGTCATGCCTGCGTCCTTTCGTTGTCCGGTTGGTTCCTGGAGTGCGGGTGCTGGCTGCGCGTGCCGCTTCTTGATCCAGATCCCCATCCGCGCCTATCCTGCGTCCGCCTGGCTCCGGGGAAGTGAGCCAGGAAAACAGCCGGATGGGCGGCTGGAGATCTCGGTCAAGAATCGTGCAGTGCTGCCGGGCTGGGGCTCAAAAGATCCCCGGTATGGCGTCGTCGGTCTCCGAGAAGGCCGTTTCTTTTTCGGCGAGGTACTCGTTCCAGGCTTGGGCGTCCCAGATCTCAGCGCGGGTTCCTGCGCCGATGACGGCGAGTTCCCGGCCGAGCCCTGCGTACTCCCGGAGCGCCGGCGGAATCGTCACGCGCCCCTGCTTGTCAGGTACCTCGTCGGATGCTCCAGAGAGGAAAACCCGGATATAGTCCCGAGCCTGCTTGCTGGAGAGTGGAGCCTCCCGCATCTGCTCGTGAACCCGGCCGAATTCCGCCTCACTGAAGACGTAGATGCAGCGTTCCTGGCCCCTTGTGAGGACCAGTCCCCCGGCAAGTTCCTCGCGGAACTTCGCGGGAAGGATAATTCGACCCTTTTCGTCCAGACGCGGCGAATGTGTGCCGAGAAACACGGCCCACCGCCTGTCTGTTCGTAGGAAAGCCCAACGTCCCCCGTGCTGCCACTACCCTCTTACGTCCTCCACATTACTCCACATCCCTCCACAGTCAACGACACGCCGAAGCTTTTGCAGCCGACTTCTGGGATCGGGCGGCTCCGCTTCCTTGTTCTGACGGGGAATCAGCCCTGGTGGTGCGCAGTGGAGGGATTCCGGAGGGGCCGCGCCGGCCCACCGTCCGGCGAGGGGCCGAGGCGCACTTGAGTAGCGCGGCGCACTTGTTTGGCTTGCCCGCCGCGATGAGCGCTGGCAGCCAGGCTCAGGGGTCAGCGGCGGAAGCCCGGCTTAACGGCAAAAGACCCGCCGTAGCGGGTCTTTTGTGCGCCGGCGTCGAGCCGGTGGTTGAAAGTGGAGGACGTGCCGGTGGTTGAAAGTGGAGGTACTCCGACGTGAGTACGTCAGGGGACAGTCAGGACTCCCCGCGGTGCCTCTCGTCCCAGCGTTCCTCAAGGTTGCTCATGAACGAACTCCTGGGCTTCCCGGACTTCCGCGCCGCACCCGCCGCGTTGGCTTTGCCGGCGGCCGCTCCCCGCATGGTCGCGTAGTAGACCCCCGCACCCATCACCACGAAGCCAAGGACGCCGACGAAGATGTTTTGGATCGTCACGCCAAAGAGCAGGAGAACGATGCCTGCCAGCGTGGCCAGGACACCGATCACCAGGTGACGGGTTGACCATGAGCGTCCCGCATCCGAGCCCATCGAGCTGGCGAACTTGGGATCGTCCTCATGCAGCTGCTTCTCAAGTTGCTCCAGCAACTTCTGTTCGTGCTCCGAGAGCGGCATCACACGACCTCCTTAAGTCGGCCAACGTCCAGACTGACGCTGCCAGTGTCCCTAAACCCACAACGTGCGGGACTCCCGTGTGGTTCCCAATTTCCGTCGCTGGTCGAATTGAGTCTTCCACGGCCCCCACAGGGGTGTTCAGCTGGTCCTGCATTAGTCCGAACGCTCGATCCAGTCGTTCTAAATCTACGTATAACTAAGGATAGTTTGTTGCGCCCTGTTCTGAAAGATGCCGAACGTCCCGTTGACTTCTTCAGCGGGCTCCGTTGACTTCCTAAGGGGCTTTGTTGACTTCCTAAGGGGCTGGCGGCTCTCCCCGGGGCAGCGCGGAGTTCAGCCCGGGGTGTTCCCGGGGTCCAGCAGCCGCGCCGGCAGCACCGATTTACTGCCGAACTTCCGGGTCACCTGGTCCAGAACCTGCTCGGCGGCACGCCAGTTGTCATCCCGGCGGTCAAGGCTCAGCTGCAGCGGCGCCGCGGCTGCCTCCTCGAGCTGTTCGGCCCGGATCCCCACGAGCCGCACTGTCATGGGCCGGTCGCCGAGTGACTCCAGCAGCTGGACGGCGACGGCGTACAGCAGCTGGGCGCTGTCAATCGGGGTGCTGACCGTGCGGCTGCGCGTGATGGTGGAGAAATCCGCATAGCGCAGCTTGAGGGCGACGGTTCGGGCGTGCATGCCCGCGCCGCGGAGCCGCTCCGCGGTCCGGTGCGACAGGCGCAGCAGTTCCCGGTGCAGCAGCGCCTCGTCCGCGGTGTCCACCGCAAAGGTCTCTTCCGCACCGATGCTCTTCTCCAGCCGGACCGGCGTTACCGGGCGGGGATCGATGCCCCACGACAGGCGGTAGACGTGCTCGCCGGAGGCGCCGAGCACCTTCCGCAGCGACGGCAGCGGGGACGCAGCGACGTCGGCGACAGTCCGGATGCCCTTCCTGGACAGCACCTCGACGGTCTTGGCCCCGACACCCCAGAGCGCGCTGACCGGCAGGCTGTGCAGGTACGGGACGGTCTCCTCCGGAGAAATGAGCAGCAGTCCGTTCGGCTTGCACCGGGTGGAAGCAATCTTCGCCACGAACTTGCTGGCGGCAATCCCCACCGAGGCGGTAATGCCCAGTTCGCTGCGGACGCGGGTGCGGATGAGTTCGCCGATCTCCCGGGGCGGGCCCAGCCGCCGGATCGCCCCGCCGACGTCGAGGAACGCCTCGTCCACGCTGAGCGGTTCCACGAGTTCAGTGATCGATCCGAAGATCTCCATGATCTGGCCCGAGACCTCGTAGTACAGCTTGTGCCGGGGCTCGATGACGACGGCGGAGGGGCACATCCGCATGGCAACCACCATCGGCATCGCGGACTTGACGCCGAAGCGCCGTGCTTCGTAGGACGCCGAGAGAACGACCGAACGGTCGGCGGGATAGCCCACGATGACGGGCTTTCCGACGAGCGCCGGACGGCTGCGCAGTTCGACGGAGACAAAGAAGGCATCCATGTCGACATGCATGATACTGCTCCGCCGGAGCTCGAGGAGTTGCGCTTCGCCGAGACGTTGGGCGGTGCCCCGCGGGGACTGCTCCCGCTGCTGTTTATTCTGGTCCGGCCCCACGACTTCAATCCTATGCCCCGGGACTGACTAAACTGGAGGCTGAATCCGGCGACAACACCAGGAGGAAGTCCCTGTGAAGGTATTTGGACAGCGCGAATGTGCTGCGGCAGCTGTACTGGCGGCGGGAGCGCTGTTGGCTGGCCTGGCCGCGTGCACGCCCGTCAACCCCGGGACGGCTTCTTCCCCGGGGGCATCGTCGACCGCGGCTGACTCGGCTGCGCCGTCCGCGGACCAGCCGTCCACGACGGCGTCGGCCAGCCCCTCTGCTGAACCCGGCACCTCTGCCACCGTCGGCGCCATGGTTCCCGGGTTCCCGGAACAGCTCCTGCCGGTGATGCCCGGAGCGAAGGTTGTCTCCAGCAGCTTTGACAAGACCACAACACCAGCGACCGTGGCGCTGGTGGGCAGCATCTCCGCGCCGTCGGCCGAGGTGCTCGCCTTTTATACCCAGCATCTGCTGGGCCAGGGCTTCACGGCAGTTCCGGGGGAAACAGTGGGAGCAGTGCCGTCCAAGGACTTCCTCCGCGGTGACAACGAAACAGTCAATATCTCGGTGCTGGAAACCGCAGGGCTGTCCACGTTCACCATCGGTGCGAACGTCGCCGCCGAGTCCGTCAAGTGACCGTCGCGGAGCAGTTGCGCCTGGAGCAGGCTGCGTACGTGGCCGCCGTCGCCGGGAAGCTCACCGATTTCCTGACCACCCGGCAGTCGGTGATGTCCGCCATTTCGACGGACATTGACCCGCTGATGGGATCGATCTCAAACCTGGTCACCGGCGGAAAACGCCTGCGGGCGCTCATGTGCTACTGGGGCTGGCGCGGCGCCGGCGGCGAGGCCGGAGCCAACGAAATCGTGACAGCCGGCGCCGCGCTGGAGCTCTTCCAGGCTGCGGCCCTGATCCACGACGACATCATTGACCGCTCCGACACCCGCCGGGGAGGCCCCA
Source organism: Pseudarthrobacter sp. HLT1-3 (assembly GCF_059383535.1). NCBI lineage: Bacteria > Bacillati > Actinomycetota > Actinomycetes > Micrococcales > Micrococcaceae > Pseudarthrobacter > Pseudarthrobacter sp. HLT1-3. Next base: position 48,445 of record NZ_JBWZCJ010000019.1, read on the forward strand.
GCGTGCACCGGCGCTTCAGCGAGCTGCATCAGACGCAGGGCTGGGCACTGGACAGCGAAAGATTCGGACACGCGGCCGCCATCCTGACCGGCGACCTCTGTCTGTCGTTCAGCGAGGAATCGTTTACCGAAATCGGACCGAGTGCCGCCGCCGGGAGCCGCGCACGGCTGATCTTCAACCTGATGCGCGCCGAGGTCATGGCGGGCCAGTACCTCGACATCCTCGAGGAAGTCGCCGGGCCCCGGCGGGACCGCGCCGGAGCTGTCAGCCGCGCCCAGTCCATCATCCGCTTCAAGTCCGCCAAGTACTCCACTGAACATCCGCTGGCGTTGGGCGGCGCCCTGGCCGGTGCCCACGACGAGCTGCTCCGGGGCTACTCGGCGTTTGCCCTGCCGCTGGGCGAGGCCTTCCAGCTCCGAGACGACGTCCTGGGCGTCTTCGGCGATCCTGTCACCACCGGCAAACCGGCGGGAGACGACCTCCGTGAAGGCAAGCGGACCGTGCTGATCGCCTTTGCACTCGACTTGGCCGCCCCGGCCGAGTCAGCCTTCATCGACGCCAAGCTTGGCAGCCCCGGGCTGGGCGATGCCGACGTGGACGAGATCCGGCGCATCATCGCCGATTGCGGCGCACTGAAGGCCACCGAAGTCCTGATCGAGGATTTCGGACAGTCGGCCTTCTCCGCCCTGGATCTCCTGCCGCTGGACGAACTGCCGAAGACGGCGCTCCGGAGGCTGGCCGAGGCCACGGTCAGCCGCGCAGCCTGAACCGCTGCCACGGCAGCCCTCAAACCAAGGCAGGCCCCGCACACCTTGTTGTAAAGGTGCGGGTCCTGCCTTTGTTAAGACTTTGGATATAGGGGCCGGGTGCCCGGTGAAGCTACCAGGCCAGGGACTGCGCCCGGCGCCGGATTTCCGTTTTCCGCCCCTCGCGCAGGGCGTCAATCGGACGGCCGCGGAGGGATTCATCCGGCGTAAACAACCAGGTAATGAGTTCCTCGTCGGAGTAGCCGGCGTCCGCAAGAACGACAATCGTTCCCTTAAGGCTCTCGACCGGATGGCCGTCCTGGATGAATTCTGCAGGAATGCACCGAATCCGGCGTTCACCAACGCGCAGTGCCGCCAAGGCGCGTTCGTCAAGGAACGCATGAACCTTGGTAATCGAAACGTTCAGCAGCTGTGCGACATCGGGCAGGGGCAGCCATTCGCCCACAAGGCTTTCTACATTACTCACGGATCAAGATTGCCATGCCGGTAGCCTTGGCGCCTAGTCAGGGCCCACCGGCGTGAGGCAGACAGAGACGCAGACACCTGCGGACAGAAGCACACCGAAAGCAGACAGCGGACAAGGGGCGGGCAGACAGCAGGCAAAGGGCGGGCCGACAGCAGGCAAAGGGCGGGCCGAGAGCGGGCGGGGGCCGGCCGAGGAGTCCGGGCAGTGCTGCCGGCCTCCGCCTTGGTTCCGCGACCGACACTCCCACAACGCCCGTTTGCTGCAGGTCATCCAGTTCTTGTGCTAATTCACAATTCGTGAGAGATTCTCATGAACCACATTTGTAACAGCAATAACATGAGTCACACTGTTAACATCACTAATGCCGGCCAGACCCGCAGCGTCACACGCTGAGAAGAGGACCTTTCCATGACGACACGTTCGCCAAAGCACACTGCGAGGCCCAGCCTGCCGATGATTGCGGCAACGACGGCGGCCTTGCCCGCCGTCGTTCTTTCCTCTTTGGCGATCGCCCAGCCGGCGATGGCGGAACCGCGTCCGCGGGCCATTCCCGCCACCCTGGCTGCAGCCATGCAGGCCCAGGCCCAGAGCGCCGCGACGCTGGCGTCTGCATTGATTCCGGCCGGTTCCGTTCCCGCGGCTGTCCCGTCCGCCTTCCGCCCCGCCGAGGTGGCCGCCCCGGCCGAGTACACGATTGCCCGCGGGGACACGATCAGCGGGATTGCCGGAAGGTTCGGCCTGGACACCCGCGCCGTCCTGACGTTGAACGGACTGCGGGCGAACACGCTCATCTACCCCGGGCAGAAGATCAAGCTCGGCGGCCCGGACGCCGCGCCGCAACCGGCGGCTCCGGCTCCGGCGGCCCCCGCCCCGTCGGCTTCTGCCGGCAGCGTTTACACCGTGAAGCCGGGCGACACCCTCAGCGCCATCGCAGCCCGCCACGGCGTCAAGCTCTCCGAGGTCTTCGGCTGGAACGGGCTCAACATGGGCTCCATCATCCGCCCCGGCCAGCAGGTCAAGATCGGCGGCGCGGCGGCACCTGCTCCGGCTCCGGCTGCCCCTGCCCCGGCTCCGGCTGCCCCCGCCCCGGTGGCGCCGGCGGCGACCCCTGTCGCCGCCTCGGGTTCCTACACCATCAAGTCCGGCGATACCCTCTCCGGGATTGCGGCCAGGAACGGCGTCAAGCTCGCCGATATCCTCTCCGCCAACCGCCTGACCATGAGCAGCATCATCTACCCCGGCCAGAAGCTGGCGATTCCGGGTGCATCCATCGCGCCGGCATCCACCCCGCCCGCCGCAACGGTGACGCCGCTGGTCCCGAGCAGCTTCCTTGGATTCACCTACCCGGCGGCGGTCGTCAGCTCGGCCAACCAGAACAAGGCCCTGCTGAACGCCTCGCCGGTGCCCAGCCGGGAACAGATGAAAACGATTGTGGCGGACACCGCCCGCCGCATGGGGGTGGATCCGTCCCTGGCTCTGGCCTTCGCCTACCAGGAATCCGGTTTCAACCACCGTTCCGTCTCTCCGGCCAACGCCATCGGCACCATGCAGGTCATCCCGTCCTCCGGCGAGTGGGCTTCGGACCTCGTGGGCCGCCAGCTGAACCTGCTGGACCCCTATGACAACGTCACCGCCGGCGTCGCGATCATCCGCCAGCTCATCCGCACCAGCCCCGACCAGGACCAGGCCATCGCCGGCTACTACCAGGGCCAGTACTCGGTCAGCAAATACGGCATGTACGACGACACCAAGCAGTACGTGGAGTCCATCAAGGCACACCAAAAGAACTTCGGCTAAAGCAGACCGGGACAGCCGCGGCCGCGGCGTCCACCCGCTCCGGTGTAGGCGCCGGAGCATAACGATACGGGTCCGGATCGCAATTTGATTCGGGCCCGTTTCCGTGCAGCGATTAGGATCGTATAGTGCAGGATTATTCGTCGGACCCGCTCGTTGGCACCCTGGTGGATGGCCGGTACCTGATTCAGTCCAGGCTCGCCAGCGGGGGGATGTCCACCGTCTATGTGGCCACCGACCGGCGGCTGGAGCGTGATGTGGCGCTGAAGGTGCTGCACCCGCACATGGCCGGCGACCCGCAGTTCCTTGACCGGCTGGGCCGCGAGGCCAAGGCCGCAGCCCGGCTGTCGCATCCGCACGTCGTCGGTGTCCTCGACCAGGGAGAGGATGACCGGTTGGCCTACCTGGTGATGGAGTACATCAAGGGCCACACCCTGCGCGACGTCCTGAAGGACAGGGGCGCCCTCCCGCCGCGCCTGGCCCTGGCGCTGATCGATCCCGTCGTCGAAGGGCTCGGGGCGGCGCACGACGCCGGTCTCATCCACCGCGACATCAAGCCCGAAAATGTGCTGATCGCCGAGGACGGGCGGATCAAGCTCGGCGACTTCGGACTGGCCCGCGCCATTTCGACGTCGACCAGCACCGGCGCGCTGATCGGCACGGTGGCGTATCTGTCCCCCGAGCTCGTGCTGGGCCGGCAGGCCGACGCCCGGAGTGACATCTATTCGGTCGGGATCATGCTGTACGAGATGATCACCGGGCAACAGCCGTTCGACGGCGAGGTTCCCATCCAGATTGCCTACCAGCACGTCAACTCCGCCGTGGGCGCCCCCTCGGAGCTGGTGCCCGGGCTGGCCGCGGAAATCGACGAACTCGTGCAGTGGTGCACCGCCAACGACCCCGACAAACGCCCGGTTGACGGCAACACGCTGCTTTCCGAACTCCGGCACATCCGGACAAACCTGAGCGACGCAGAACTCGACCTGCAGCCCCCCGCGGCACGCTCTCACCTGCCCGAGGCGCGTCCGGTGGTGCCGCCCGCCCCGCCGCCCCGGCGGCCCGCAGGTGTCCCGGATCCGGGCACCGGCCCCGGCGCCACCGAAGTCATCGGCGGCCGGCAGCAGCCGACCGAATTCATCACCCGCGGCAGCAACCCGACCACGGTGATGGCCGCGGCCCCGCGCCGCCCCGGCTACGGCCCGCTGGCCGCGCCGGAGGAGGCACCGTACCCGGAATATCACCCCGAGGACGCCGCCGTGCCGGCCAGCAAGCGGGTGCAGCGCAAACACGACCGCGACGAGGCGAAGGCGCGCCAGCGGGCCGCGGCCACCCCGGTCCGGAGCCTGCGCGACGGCAACCTCCGGCGCCGGGGTCTGCTCTGGATCCTGGTGCTGGTCATCGCGGCGCTGCTGGCGGGCGGGGCCGGCTGGTTCTTCGGGATGGGACCGGGCTCCCCCGGCACCATCCCGGCGCTGGCCAACAAGACGGTGGCGGAGGCCCAGCAGCTGCTCAGCGCGGCAGGTTTCCAGTCGACGACCAAGGACGTCTTCGACGACGACGTGCCGCTTGGGCTGGTGGTCGGGTCCGAACCCGCGGCCGGCGAGGTGATCCGGAAGTTCCAGCCGGTGTCCCTCGCGGTCTCCAGGGGCCCCGAGCTGTTCGAACTGCCGGAGTTGGCCGGAAAGTCCCTGACGGAAGCCAAGAACGGCCTCAACGGTGCGGGCATGGCCCTGGGCAAGATTACCGAAACCTACGACGAAACGGCGCCCGCCGGCACCGTGCTGGCCCAGGCTCCGCGCCCCGGCAACCCGGTCCGGCACGGCACCCCGGTGGACCTCACCGTGTCGAAGGGTCCGCAGCCCATTCCGGTACCGGACGTCCGCGGCCAGAAGCAGGCCGACGCGGTTAAGGCCATCGAAGCCGCCGGGCTGAAAGCCGTGATCGCCGCTGAGACCGTCAACGACCGGAAGGTGCCCAAGGGCGCCGTCGTTGCGCAGGATCCGGCCTCCGGAAACCTCACCCGGGGCGGCACCGTCACCCTGACTGTTTCCAAGGGGCCCAAGCTCGTGGAGGTGCCCAGCTTTGTCGGCGAGCAGGTCGACGAGGCCCGCAAGGCCCTTGAGGATCTCGGGTTCGAGGTCAAAGTGGAAAACATCTTCGGCGGGTTCTTCGGAACTGTCCGGGAACAGGATCCCGAGGACAAGAAGGTTCCGGAAGGCTCCGTGGTCATCCTCAGGGTGGTCTGACCGCCCAGGCTTCCGGTGCCGCCAAGGGGTGCCGGCCACAAACAAGAGCTCCGCCCCGGCCGATCCAGCCGGGGCGGAGCTGTCTGCCGGCGGTGGCCCGGCAGCAGGTGGGTCTTAGTGCTTGGACAGCGCCCCGGCCACCAGGAAGGCCATCTCGAGGGACTGCATGTGGTTCAGACGGGGATCGCAGACCGATTCGTAGCGGTCCAGGAAGGACTCCTGGTCCACCGGATCGGCGCCGCCGAGGCACTCGGCGACGTCGTCGCCGGTCATCTCGACGTGCAGGCCGCCCGGGACGGTGCCGAGCCCGTGGTGGACCTCGAAGAAGCCACGCACCTCGTCAATGACGTCGTCGAAGTTCCGGGTCTTGTAGCCGTTGGGCGAGGTGACGGTGTTGCCGTGCATGGGGTCCGTGACCCAGAGGACCTGGGCGCCGGAAGCGGTGACCCGCTCCACGATCGGCGGCAGCTTCTCGCGGATGTTGCCGGCACCCATCCGGGTGATGAAGGTCAGGCGTCCGGGTTCGCGGTCCGGATCCAGCTTGTCGATCAGGCGCAGCGCGTCGTCGCCGCTGGTGCCCGGCCCGAGCTTCACACCGATCGGGTTGCGGACCCGGGAGAGGAAGTCGACGTGGGCGTGGTCGAGTTCGCGCGTGCGCTCACCGATCCATAGGAAGTGCGCGGAGGTGTCGTACGGGAAACCGGTGCGGGAGTCGATCCGGGTCAGCGCGCGTTCGTAGTCGAGCAGCAGCGCTTCGTGGCTGGCGTAGAACTCGACCCGCTTGAGCGCCTCGAAGTCGGCCCCGCAGGAGGCCATGAACTTGATGGCACGGTCGATATCGCGTGCCAGCGACTCGTACCGTGCGTGGGCAGGGTTCTCGGTGAAGCCCTTATTCCACTGGTGCACCAGCCGCAGGTCAGCGAAGCCGCCCTGGGTGAAGGCGCGGATCAGGTTCAGGGTCGAGGCGGAGGTATGGTACGCCTTGAGCATCCGGCCGGCGTCGTGCGCGCGGGATTCCGGGGTGAAGTCGTAGCCGTTGACGATGTCGCCGCGGTACGCCGGCAGGGTGACGCCTTCGCGGGTCTCGTCATTGGAGGAGCGCGGCTTCGCGAACTGTCCGGCCATCCGGCCCATCTTGATGACCGGCATGGCGGCACCGTAGGTGAGGACTACTGCCATCTGCAGGATGGTGCGGACGCGGGCGCTGATCTTGTCCGCGGTAGCCGCCTCGAACGTCTCGGCACAGTCGCCGCCCTGGAGCAGGAACGCCTTGCCCTGCGCCGCGGCGGCGAGCCGCTCGCGGAGGATGTCCACTTCGCCGGCGAAGACGAGCGGCGGAAGCACCGACAATTCCTTGATGGAGGCTTCGAAGACGTCGTTATCGGACCAGCTCGGCTGCTGGGAGGCGGGCAGCTCGCGCCAGTGGTCCAGGCCGGGATAGTTGGCGGCACCGCTCTGGGCGGTGCTGGTCAGGGCAGAGCCCGCCAGCGGCGAGCCACTCTGGGAACTGGTCAGGGGGAAGGCCGTAGCCGCAGATAGCTCAGTCACCCTCTAAGGATAGTTGCCGCGGCGGGGATCGTCGCCCGGGGCCGTCATTGACTGCGCCGGCTACGTCACACGGTCCGCTCAGAGACTCCCGGGTGCTGCCGGACCGTCGCCGGCGGTGCCGTCTTCCGGAACCTCGGTGACCTTCCCGGCGAGCCGGAGCTTCACGACGGCGGCGTACTCGTCGGCGTATTCCTGGCCGGAGAGGCGCATCAGTTCGTACATGATCTCGTCGGTTACGGACCGCTGGATCAGCCGGTCGTCCTCCATGCCGTAGTAGCGGCTGAAGTCCAGCGGCTCGCCGAAGATCATCCCGATGCGCCGGATGTTGGGCATCCGCTTGCCGATCGGCTGGACCTTGTCCGTGCCGATCATCGCGACCGGGATCACGGGGACGCGGGCCTGCAGCGCCAGCCGCGCCACCCCCACCTTGCCGCGGTACAGCCGGGAGTCCGGGCTGCGGGTGCCTTCGGGGTAGATGCCCAGGAGCGACCCGTTTTTCAGCACGTCCATGCCGGCGTCGAGCGAGCGGGCTGACGCCGCCCCGCCGGAGCGGTCCATCGGAAGCTGGTTGGTCAGCCGGAAGAAGGTGGCCGTGAGCCTGCCCTTGATCCCCTTGCCGGTGAAGTACTCGGATTTGGCGAGGAAGACCACCGGCCGGGGCACCATCAGCGGCATAAAGATCGAGTCGGAAAACGAGAGGTGGTTGGAGGCCAGAATCGCGGCGCCTTCGGCGGGGACGTTGTCCAGGCCCTTGACCCAGGGCCTGAAGAGTGTTTTGAGGACAGGTCCGAGAACGAACGTCTTCATGAACCAATAAAACACGTGGTGAACCTCTCCGGAAGGCGTCTGGCGGGGGCCCCGCAGCGGAACCGGCCAGCACTGCAATGACACCCTACTCTAGTGAGTTTCGTCCGGAACAGTGACACGATGGGCTCATGACCGGAAGCAGCACTCCCCTGGCGCCCGCGGCGTTCCGATCTCCCGGCCACGGCGCCAACGCGGGCATCGGCGTGGCGATCTGCCACGGCTTCACCGGCAGCCCCCTGAGCGTCCTCCCGTGGGCGGAGCATCTGGCCCGGCAGGGCTTTGCGGTGTCTGTCCCGCTGCTGCCGGGACACGGCACGGACTGGCGCGATCTGGCCCGCCATGGCTGGCAGGACTGGTACCGGGCCTTCGAGACCTCCTATCTGGAGCTCGCCGCCGAAACCCGGCATTGCTACGTGGCAGGACTCTCCATGGGCGGCACTATCGCCTTGAGCACCGCGGCGCGCCATTCCGTCACCGGAGTCGCCGTCGTTAACCCTGGACTGAGCTTCTATGACCGCCGGGTGCGCTACATCGGGCTGCTCAAGCACGTCCGGCGCACGACCGTTCCGGTCCAGGAGCCGAACCCGACGGCGGCCGTGACAGAGGACGGCGATTACTCACTGACTCCGCTGGAAGCCGTCCACCAGCTGAGCCGGCTCTTCAAGGCGGCGTTGCGCGAGCTTCCCAATGTCGCCGCCCCGGCGCTCGTGTTCAAGTCGGATACCGACATCGTGGTTCCGCCCTCCTCGATCGAACTGCTGCGGAAGCGGCTCGGGTCGCGGGAGCTGTCGGTAGTGAGACTGCCGGACAGCGGGCATGTGGCGACCCTCGACGTCGACGCCCCGCTGATCTTCGAGCAGTCCGTCCGGTTCTTCCTGCACCACTCAGCCGCCGCGGCCCAGTCCGCGGAGCCACCAGAGAAGCCCGCCACCCCAGCCCCGGAGAAGCCATGACCATCCCCCTGGACCACACGCCGTTCAGCAGCCCGTTCACCGGAAGCGGCCCGCGCACCGGAGTCCTGCTGTCGCACGGTTTCACCGGCAGCCCACACGGCGTCAGGGACTGGGCCAGGTCGCTGGCCGGGGAAGGCTTCGCGGTGCGGATGCCGCTGCTGCCCGGGCACGGCACCAGCTGGCAGGAGCTGGCCCGGACGCGCTGGCCGGAGTGGCACGCGGCGCTCGACGCCGCCTACCTTGAACTTGCCGCGGACTGTGAGCAGGTGGTCGTGGCCGGGCTGTCCATGGGCGGGGCCCTGGCCCTGCGGATTGCCGCCACCCGCCCGGTGGCCGGGGCCGTGCTGGTAAACCCGGGCCTGGTCATTGACGATCCCCGCGCGCCGCTGGCAGGCATCCTGAAATTCGTGCTCAAGAGCACCCCTGCGATCGCCAACGACATCCTCAAGGAGGGCATCGACGAGGGGGCGTACTCCCGGACGCCGGTCGCCGCGGCGCACGAGCTGAACAAGATGTTCAAGGACACCCTGCGGCTGCTCCCGCGGATCACTGCTCCGGTGCGGGTGTACCGCTCCGCGGTGGACCATGTGGTCTCCGACGCGAGCATAGTGGCCCTGCGCCGCGGCCTGACCCACGCCCCGCTGGAGGTGATCCGGCTGGAAAACAGCTACCACGTGGCTACGATGGACAACGACGCGCCTATGATCTTCCGCGGCTCGGCCGAATTCATCCGGTCGCTGGCCGCGGGAGGCACCCCGGACGCCCACGCGAGCCAAAAGGACACGGCAGATGAGTAGACCGGACGCCAACTCTCCGGACCCGGATTCCAGCGCCAACCAGGACGATGCCGTCTGGCTGGATCTCGTCGCCCGGCTGGAAGGCCGGGACGAGGCCGCGGGCACCGGGGCAGGGGCCGGGGCCGCGGAAGGCCGGGAAGCCACTGACAGCGCAGGGGGCCCAGACGGCTCAGCCGGCACCGGCGGCGGCACAGACGCCCCAGCCGGGACAGCCCTGACAGATGGCACCGGCACCACCGCCGGGAAGGATGGACCCGCCGCGGCCGGCCGGGCCGCAGCGCCCCGTCCCTTCAGCGACTTCGACCCGCTGGGACTTTCCTTCGGGGCGCCGGTTGAACTCTCCGCCAGGGAGCGGCTGGAGCGGAGCCAGGCGGCCGCATCCGCCTCAGAGGACCCGGACGCCGTGGGTGCCCAGGCTGCGCCGGGGCCGCGCGACTACGAGTCCGCGGATGAGGACCTGTCGGCGCCGGGCGAGTTCGTGCCGGAGGAACCGCCCAGCCTGGCCGGGACCGACCCGTTGACCGTGCTGGCGTGGCTGGGGGCAGTCGGCGGTCCGGTTGCGCTGCTCATGTCGGCGATGTTCTGGCGTTCGGCCCCGCTGCTGGCGATCCTCGGAATGGTGGCCGCCTTTGCGGCGTCGCTGGTGTTCCTGATCATGAAGCTGCCGGGTGAAAAGGACGAGCACGACGACGGCGCACGCATCTAGGCGGACACATCCAGCTGCATGCATCCCGGCGCGCGCATCCAGGCGGACACATCCAGCTGCAAGCATCCCGGGGCACGCATCCAGGGGCACGCCGCTAACTGTGCATGCGGCTGCTGACCCGGGAAAGGTCCGCGGCACCGATCAGGCCGGCGTTCGGACCGAGCGCCGCGAGGTCGATCTCCGCCGCGGGCCGGAAGCCGCGGCCGGTCAGGTTCCGGGCGAAAGCCTTCCGGGCCGGGCCGACCAGCAGTTCGCCGGCGTCGCAGAGTCCCCCGCCGATCACGAACTTGCCCGGATCCAGGGCAGCGGCCAGGTTTGCAAGGCCCAGTCCGAGCCATTCCCCCACCTCCTCGAGCAGCTCCCGAGAGGTCGGGTCGCCGGACTTGGCCAGCTCGGTGACAATCACGCCGGTGATGCGGTCCACGTGGCCGTCGACCGCCTTGAGCAACTCCTGGGCCACCGGTGAGTTGGCGGCGGCGAGTTCCCGGGCTTCCCGGCCGAGCGCGTTGCCGGAAGCGTACTGCTCCCAACAGCCCCGGTTGCCGCACTCGCAGCGGTGGCCGCCGGGCATGATGATCTGGTGGCCGAACTCCCCTGCCACGCCGAAGCGTCCGCGTTCGAGCCGGCCGTCCATCACCATCGCACCGCCGATTCCGGTTCCGAGTGTGATGCAGACCAGACGGCTTTGGCCCTGCCCTGCGCCGAAACGCCACTCCGCCCAGCCCGCCGCGTCGGCGTCGTTGGTCAGCAGCACCGGCCGGCGGAGCAGCCGCTGCAGGTTGTCCCGGAGCGGTTCGTTGCGCCAGGCCAGATGCGGGCTGAACAGCACCGTGCCGCCGTCGAGGTCCATCCAGCCGGCCGCACCAATCCCGACCGACCAGATCCGGTGGCCTTCGCCCAGTTCCTCGACCAGCTCCACGATCACCTGTTCGACCGCGCGGGGGTCATTGCCCGGTGTGGACCGCTTGGCCTGGGCCAGGATCCGTCCCTCCGCGTCGACCACGCCGGCCGCGACCTTGGTCCCGCCGATGTCCACGCCGATGGCGAGGCCTTTGCGGCCCAGCCGCAGGTGCTCACGCAAACCCTGGCCGGCCGGTGCGGCCGCCGCGCCTGCCAGCCCCCTGCGTCGCCAGGCGGCTGTCCTGCGGTACGGTCCGGGCTGCTGGCCGGGTGGAGGTGTGTGCATGGTTCACTATCCTATTCCGCGTAAAGTTACTCGCCGGTAGGTGTGGTGGATCACACATGCCTTGGACCGCATACTAGTGTTAGTCGTACCCCTCGCGGGTCAATGGATATCAAAGGAGCTAACGTGCGAGAAATCAGTGTCCCGCCCCTGGTCAACGTCCCCCCGGAAACGAACGTCACCGACCTGGTGCTGCGCCAGGCGGCGAAGGCCACCAACCCGGCTTTGTTCTCGCGCCTCGACGCCGCCGGAACGTGGCAGGACATCCGCGCCGCCGAGTTCCTGGCCGATGTGTCACTGCTCGCCAAGGGCCTGATGGCAAGCGGCGTCGGGGCCGGCGACCGGGTGGGAATTATGTCCCGCACCCGGTACGAGTGGGCCCTGATCGACTTCGCCATCTGGTTCGCCGGTGCCGTCTCCGTGCCGATCTATGAGACGTCCTCCCCCTCGCAGGTCGCCTGGAACCTGGGTGATTCCGGCGCGGTCGCCGCGTTCGGCGAGTCCGCCCACCACGAGGCCATCATCCGGCAGGCTGCCACCTCCGAGGGCCTCACCGAACTGGCCCACGTCTGGCAGCTTGAGGGAGCCGGCCTCGACGAAGTCCGCGCCGCCGGTGCGACGGTCAGCAACGAGGAGCTTGAGGCCCGGCGCAGCCTCGCAACCCTCGACGACCTCGCCACGATTATCTACACCTCAGGCACGACCGGCCGGCCCAAGGGCTGCGAGCTGACCCACGGGAACTTCGTGAGCCTGTCCGAAAACGCGCTGGCCACCTCGCTGAACAAGATCGTCCACGAGCAGGCCCGGACCATTATGTTCCTGCCGCTCGCCCACGTGTTCGCGCGCTTCATCTCGGTCCTGGCGGTCGCCGGCGGCGTCACGGTGGCCCACACGCCGGACATCAAGAACCTCTTGCCGGACCTGCAGAGCTACAAGCCAACCTTCATCCTGGCGGTCCCGAGGGTCTTCGAGAAGGTCTACAACTCGGCGCTCACCAAGGCCGAGGACGGCGGCAAGGGCGCCATCTTCCACCGCGCGGCGGACACCGCCATCGAATTTTCCCGCGCCCGCCAGGCCGGCAAGGTCGGCCTCGGGCTCAAACTCAAGCACGCCGTCTTTGACAAGCTGGTCTACAGCAAGCTCCGCGCCGCGATGGGCGGCGAGGTTGCCCACGCCGTCTCCGGCGGCGGCCCGCTGGGCGAGCGGCTGGGCCACTTCTTCCAGGGCATCGGCATGCAGATCCTGGAAGGCTACGGGCTGACCGAAACGACGGCCCCCGTTACCGTGAACACGCCCGAGCTGATCAAGATCGGCACCGTCGGCGCCCCGATTCCCGGCAACGCCGTCAAGATCGCCGACGACGGCGAAATCCTGGCCAAGGGCGTGTGCGTCATGCGCGGCTACTACAAGCGCGAGGACCTCTCCGCGGAGTCCTTCGTCGATGGCTGGTTCCGCACCGGCGACATCGGACACCTCGACGCGCAGGGCTTCCTGACCATCACCGGGCGCAAGAAGGAAATCATCGTCACGGCCAGCGGCAAGAATGTCGTGCCGGCCCTGCTGGAGGACCAGATCCGCGCGGACGCGCTGGTCTCGCAGGTGCTGGTGGTGGGCGACAACCGACCCTTCATCGGCGCGCTGGTCACCCTCGACGAGGAGGCCCTGCCCGGCTGGCTGCACCGCCACGGGCTGCCCGCATCAACGACCGTTGCCGAAGCCACCGACAACACCGCCGTCCGGGCCGCCGTGCAGGAGCTCATCAACGCCGCCAACCAGTCCGTGTCCCAGGCCGAAGCGATCAAGTCCTTCCGGATCGTGCCGGCGGACTTCACGGAGGCCTCCGGGCACCTGACGCCCTCGATGAAGGTCAAGCGCGCCCAGGTGATGAAGGACTTCGAGAACGTCATCGAGGAGATGTACGGCACCCCGCGTCCCACCCAGCTCTAACCGGCACCACCCCAAGCCAACGCGGGGATCCTTCCGGCCATCCTGCGCCCGCAGATGGGCCGGAAGGATCCCCGCGTTGCTTGTAGAAGAAGGGTCCTTCCAGCCTCGGCCGGAAGGACCCTTCTTCGTGGCGCTGGATGTTGTCGTTGTGCTGGGTGCTGCTGCGGCTATTCGACGACGAGCAGCAGGTCCCCGCCCTGGACCTGTTCGATCGCCCCGACGGCGAGGCGCGAGACGGTGCCGGCCACCGGCGTCGTGATGGACGCCTCCATCTTCATGGCTTCGATCGTGGCGACGGTGTCGCCGGCCTTGACCGCCTCGCCGGCCTTGACGGTCAGGGTGACGGCCCCGGCGAACGGTGCGGCCACCTGGCCCGGCTGGGACGTGTCGGCGCGCTCGGCGGCCTTGACGTTGCTGACGACGGAACGGTCCCGGACCACGACCGGGCGGGACTGCCCGTTGAGCGTGCACATCACGGTGCGCATGCCCTTCTCGTCCGGTTCGGAGACCGCTTCGAGCGAGGCGATCAGGCGGACGCCCTTCTCCAGCTCGATCTCGTGCTCGGCGCCGCGCTGCAGGCCGAAGAGGTAGTCGCGGGTGTCCAGCACCGAGAGGTTGCCGTAGGACTCCACGCTCTTCTGGTAGTCCTTGGTCGGGCCGGCGAAGAGCAGCCGGTTGAGCGTCTGCTGCACGGTCCGGGAGTCCGAGTTGAGTGCGGCGCTGTCCTCGGCGCTGAGCTCGACGTCGCGGACCTTCACCGTGCGGCCCTGCAGGGCCTTGGTGCGGAACGGTTCCGGCCAGCCTCCGGGCGGGTCGCCCAGCTCACCGGACAGGAAGCCAATCACGGAATCCGGGATGTCGTATTTCTGCGGGTTCTCGTTGAAGTCCGCCGGATCGGCGTTGAGGCCGACCAGGTGCAGGGCCAGGTCGCCGACGACCTTGGAGGACGGGGTGACCTTCACAAGCCGGCCGAGGATCCGGTCGGCCGCGGTGTACATGTCCTCGATGGCCTCGAACCGCTCCCCGAGGCCCAGCGCGATCGCCTGCTGGCGCAGGTTGGAGAGCTGGCCGCCGGGGATTTCGTGCTGGTAGACCCGTCCGGTGGGGCCCGGGAGGCCCGATTCGAACGGTGCATAGACACGGCGGACGGCTTCCCAGTACGGTTCCAGGGCACATACGCTCGCCAGGCTCAGCCCGGTGTCCCGCGGCGTGTGGGCCAGCGCGGCGACCAGGGCGGAGGCCGAGGGCTGGCTGGTGGTGCCGGCCAGCGAGGCCGAGGCCACGTCCACGGCGTCGACACCGGCGTCGACGGCCGCCAGCAGGGTGGCCAGCTGTCCGCCCGCCGTGTCGTGCGTGTGCAGGTGGACCGGGAGGTCGAAGCGTTCGCGCAGGGCACTCACGAGGCGGGCAGCGGCGGCGGGCCGCAGCAGGCCCGCCATGTCCTTGATCGCCAGGATGTGCGCGCCGGCGTCGACGATCTTCTGCGCCAGCTCCAGGTAGTAGTCCAGTGTGTAGAGCGTCTCGTCGGGATCCAGCATGTCGGCGGTGTAGCAGAGCGCGACTTCCGCGACGGCGGTGCCGGTCTCGCGGACCGCGCGGATCGCAGGCGCCATCTGGTTGACGTCGTTGAGCGCGTCGAAGATGCGGAAGATGTCGATGCCGGTGGCGGCTGCCTCGTTGACGAACGCGACCGTGACTTCTTCCGGGTACGGGGTATAGCCGACCGTGTTGCGGCCGCGCAGGAGCATCTGCAGGCAGACGTTCGGCAGCGCCTTGCGCAGCGCAGCGAGCCGGTGCCAGGGATCCTCACCGAGGAACCGCAGCGAAACGTCATAGGTGGCTCCGCCCCAGGCCTCAACGGAGAGCAGTTCCGGCAGGAGCTTGGTGACGGCCGGGCCGGCTGCCACGAGGTCGCGGGTGCGGACCCTGGTGGCGAGCAGGGACTGGTGGGCGTCGCGGAAGGTGGTGTCGGTGACGGCGACGGCATCCTGTGCGCGGAGGGCCTTCGCGAAGCCGTCCGGGCCCAGTTCCTGCAGCCGCTGGCGGGAGCCGGGCCCGGCAGCGGTGTCGTCCAGGTCCGGGAGTTTGGCGGCCGGATCGCTGTGGACCGTGAGCTCGCCGTTGGGCTTGTTCACGGTGACTTCGGCCAGCCAGGTCAGCAGCTTGGTGCCGCGGTCCGCGGAGACCCGGGCCTTGAGCAGTTCGGGGCGTTCGTCGATGAAGTTGGTGGCCACGTTGCCGGCGATGAAGTCGGCGTCGTCCAGCACGGCCTGGAGGAACGAGATGTTGGTGGAGACGCCGCGGATGCGGAACTCGGCGAGGGCCCGGCGGGCCCGGGCCACGGCTGCCGGGTACTCGCGGCCGCGGCAGGTCAGCTTGACCAGCATGGAGTCGAAGTGCGGGCTGATCTCGGCACCCGAGTAGACGGTGCCGCCATCGAGCCGGACGCCGGCGCCGCCGGCTGAACGGTAGCCGGTGATCTTGCCGACGTCGGGCCGGAAGCCGTTGGCCGGGTCCTCCGTGGTGATGCGGCACTGCAGGGCGGCGCCCCGGAGCTTGACGGTCTCCTGGGAGAGTCCCAGGTCCGCGAGGGTCTCGCCGGCGGCGATGCGCAGTTGGGCTTGGACCAGGTCGACGTCGGTGACTTCCTCGGTGACGGTGTGCTCAACCTGGATGCGCGGGTTCATTTCGATGAACACGTGCTGGCCGGCCCGTTCCCCGACGGTGTCGACGAGGAATTCCACGGTGCCGGCGTTGACGTAGTTCAGCGCCTTGGCGAACTTCACGGCGTCGCGGTAGAGCGCCTGCCGGATGCCTTCGTCCAGGTTCGGCGCCGGGGCGATCTCGATGACCTTCTGGTGGCGGCGCTGGATGGAGCAGTCACGCTCGAAGAGGTGCATCACGTTGCCCTCGGCGTCGGCCAGGATCTGCACCTCGATGTGGCGGGGGCGCAGCACTGCCTGCTCCAGGAACATGGTCGGGTCACCGAAGGCCGCGTCTGCTTCGCGCATGGCGGCCTGCAGCGCCTCGGGCAGGGCATCGCGGGTGTCCACGCGGCGCATCCCGCGCCCGCCGCCGCCGGCGACGGCCTTGGCGAAGATGGGGAAGCCGATCACGTCGGCGGCTGCGATGAGCTCGTCGACGTCTTTCGAGGGCTGGCTGGACTTCAGCACCGGGACGCCGGCCTTGCGGGCGGCTTCAAGGGCTGCGACCTTGTTGCCGGCAAGTTCCAGGACCTCCGCCGGCGGCCCGACGAACGTGATGCCGGCCTCCGCGGCGGCCCGGGCCAGGCGCGGGTTCTCCGAGAGGAAGCCGTACCCGGGGTAGATGGCGTCGGCGCCGGATTCCTTGGCCACGCGCACCACCTCGTCGACGTCGAGGTAGGCCCGGACGGGGTGGCCCTCTTCGCCGATCAGATAGGCCTCATCCGCCTTCTGGCGGTGGATCGAGTTGCGGTCCTCGTTCGGGAAGACGGCGACAGTCTTGGCGCCCAGTTCGTAGCCGGCACGGAAGGCACGGATCGCGATTTCGCCGCGATTGGCCACCAGAATTTTCGAAAACATACTTCTCCTGCATCATCGCGGGTGTATCGGTAATTGGTCACAGTGTCTAAGAGGTGGCCGGGCAAACACAAATTATTGTGTCGGCCGTCACAGCGACGCGCGTCACGTGTGCCGGATTAGGCGCAGGCGGGTTCCGGTCCCGGCAGAAGCATATCTGTGATCTGTCCGCCCCGGCACCCGATAAGGCAGGTTTCGGCAGGGCGGCAACATATGATGAGGGGTGGGTGGCGCAGCACGCCCCGGTTCCGGAGAACGCAGGAGCCGGCAGGACCCCGTCCCGGCAACCGGCGTTAGGTATTGGTTTTTCAAGTGCAAGTAGTCAGCATCAGCAGCCTCAAAGGCGGTGTCGGCAAGACATCGGTGACCACCGGATTGGCATCCGCGGCATTGGCCGCCGGCATCCCCACCCTCGTCGTCGACCTTGATCCGCACGCCGATGCGAGTACGGCGCTTGGTGTCCGGCCGGGTGACCAGTTGGACATCGGCCGGATGCTCAAGGCTCCCCGGCGTGCCCGCCTGGCCGAGAACGTGGTCCCCAGCGGCTGGGTGGAGCGCATGTCCGCCACCAGCGGAGCTCCTGCCGGCCGGTCAGCCTCCGTCCTCGATGTGGCCGTCGGTTCCGCCTACACCGGCATCTACGACCGCCCCGACCTGGGCCGCCGCGACCTGCGCCGGCTTTCCGCCGTGCTGGCCGGCGCGTCCAAGTACCAGCTGGTCCTCGTGGATTGCCCGCCTTCCCTCAACGGGCTGACCAGGATGGCCTGGTCCGCCAGCGACAAGGTGGTCCTCGTCGCCGAACCCGGCCTCTTCTCTGTCGCGGGCACGGAACGCACCATGCGGGCGATCCAGATGTTCCGCCAGGAATTCGCCCCGAACCTCTCCCCCGCCGGCATCGTCGCCAACCGGGTGCGCAGCGGTTCCTCCGAGCACACCTTCCGGCTCGCCGAGATGGAGTCCATGTTCGGCCCGCTGCTGCTGTCCCCGCACATCCCGGAGCAGGCCAACTGGCAGCAGATCCAGGGCGCGGCGCACTCCATCCACCACTGGCCGGGAGATTCGGCCAAGAACGCCGCCGCCCTGTTCGACGCCCTGCTGGCGAACCTGGTCGGCAACGGCGCAGGCACAGGGGATCTGGCGGGCGCAGGCCTGGTCCGCAACCGCAGCCAGCGCTAGCGGCAACCGCCCCGGGACCCGGGACCCGGGCACCGGCAGCCGGGACCCGGGCACCGGCACCGCGGAGCAGACCCCAAAACGACACCAACGCGGGGTCACTAAACGCCCATCCGGCAGGCCAAGATGGGCGTTTAGTGACCCCGCGTTGCTGTGGGGGGACGGTGTTGTGCAGTGCTGGTGGTGTGGCGGTCTGCGCGCCAGCCAACTTTGCCTGCTTGGTTGCTGGGCTAGCTGATCTTGCGGGCGGCGCGGCGCTTGCTGAGCTCGTCGCCGGGGAAGGACTGGTCGCTGGCGTGTTCGCTCGGAAGGGCTGCGAGGCTGCCTTCCACTTCCCGCCAGACGCGGCCGACGGCGATCCCGAAGACGCCCTGCCCGCCCTGGACGAGATCGATCACTTCGTCCGCCGAGGTGCATTCGTACACGCTGGCGCCGTCGCTCATGAGGGTGATCTGGGCCAGATCCTCGACGCCGCGCTCCCGGAGGTGCTCAACGGCGGTGCGGATCTGCTGCAGGGACACGCCGGTGTCGAGGAGGCGCTTGACGACCTTGAGCACCAGAATGTCGCGGAAACCGTAGAGTCGCTGGGAGCCGGAACCGGCGGCGCCGCGGACGGCGGGTTCGACCAGCCCGGTGCGCGCCCAGTAGTCCAGCTGGCGGTAGGTGATGCCGGCCGCCTTGCAGGCGGTAGGACCGCGGTAGCCCGCATCCTCATCCAGAACAGGGAGGTCCTCGGTGAACAGCAGGCCCTGGGCACCACTGGCGGGCACGGCAATACCAGCCGTCGAGGGCTGCTTGAGCTCGCCCGCTTCGCCTTTCGGACTCACGTGGATCCTCCTTGTCTTGGCTCCCCTGCGAAAATGCAGCAACAACCAGTTGTTACTAGCTAAACAAAACACAGGTGGATAAAATTCATCCGTGTAATTCTGCCGGATCTGCACTCTCCAGTGTGACCTGAGCGGCTGTTGCGTGCAATGGGAACTTGTACTTCTGACGTTAGGCCTGCCGGGGCCGAAGGTCAAAGACGTTCGAGGTAATGCCGGGGCGTGTCGAAACTTTCATTCTCGACTTTAACCTTTGCCGTTCCCGGGGGCGTGGCCTCAGCCGGCAAAGTCCTCCGGTTCGACGTCGTCGAGGAACTCGCGGAAACGGCGCAGCTCCCCCTCTTCGTCGACGGCGGGCCCGGGGTGGGTGTCCTCGCCCTCGTCGTGTTCGGTGATCCGGACACCTGCCTCTTCCATCACGGCGTCGGCGCACCAGATGCGGCACTTGGCCCGGAGGGCCAGAGCCAGGGCATCGGAGGCCCGGGAACTGACCGTGGTCCCGTTGTCGAACTGGAGCTGGCCGTAGAAGATGTTGTCCTCCACGGCCACAATGTTGACGCTGACGATGGCGTGGCCGAGCGCTTCGACGACGTCGATCAGCAGGTCGTGGGTCATAGGGCGCGGCGGCACCACCCCCTGCTGGGCCAGTGCGATGGCGCTGGCCTCGGGAGTGCCGATCCAGATCGGCACGTGCCGCTCACCGTGGATCTCCTTGAGCAGGACGAGCGGCTGGTTGGACGGAAGTTCAATCCGTACGCCTACAATCTCCACCTCAATCATCAGTTGTCCATCCTCGAGATGCGGTCCAGAACCAGGGCCCGGTGCAGTGTGAGGCACAGCTCGCTGATCTCCCGGGCTGCTTCTGCGGCGCGGGCATGGGAGGCGGCATCCTTGCGCGAGGTCAGGGTCGCCACGGCACGCTCCACCAGCCCGAACTCGCGTTCGGCGGCGGCCTGGAACGGCCGCAGGTGCCGTGGTTCCAGTCCGTGGCCCTCCAGCTGGACACAGGCGCGCGCGACCTGGAGGGCGTGCTCATCGAATTTTCCATTGACGTGGCCGATCAGGCCGAAGCTCAGCAGCGACTCGACCAGCGGCACGCTGGCGCCGGACTCGGCGCGGAGCTGCTCCTCGCTGAGCCGGCGGACCCGGCTGTGCAGTTCGGACGCCAGGTCCTCGGAGACGATCCGCGGCGACACCGTAACCCCGGGCGGCAGGTTCTCCGGACGCTCCCCGCGGTCGATGGCATCGAGGTAGTCCTTGATGACCTTCAACGGCAGGTACTGGTCGCGCTGGAGGGACAGCACGAAACGCAGCCGCTCGACGTCGTTCTCGGCGTACTGCCGGTATCCGGCCGGCGTCCGCCGGGGGTTGATCAGGCCCTTTTCCTCCAGGAACCGGATTTTCGACGCGGTCATGCTGGGGAAGTCGTCGCTCAGCTGAGCCAGGACTTCCCCGATGTTCAGAACCTGGGGTCCGCGCCGTTCCGCTTGTGCCATGGCCACAGGCAGCTACCCCGGAATCAGACGTTGCCTGCTGCGCGGGCAGGGCTCAGGTAGAAGGTGAGACGGAACTTCCCGATCTGCACTTCGTTGCCGGACTTCAGTTCGACACTGTCGACCCGGTCGTTATTCACGTAGGTGCCGTTCAGGCTTCCGGTGTCCACGACTTCGAAGCTGCGCGCCGTGCGGCGAAACTCGACATGCCGGCGGGAAACCGTCACGTCGTCGAGGAAGATGTCGGCGTCCGGGTGCCGGCCCGCCGTCGTGATGTCCGTGTCCAGCAGGAAGCGGGCGCCGATGTTGGGGCCGCTGTGTGCAACCAGCAGCGCGGAACCGTGCGGCAGCGCCTCAACCGCGGCCCACTCCTCGGCCGTGAGCTTCGGAACGAAGGTCGGTTCGTCGCGGACCGGGGTGAGGTTAATCGACGTGGTCTCCGACGCCTTCACTCCACCCGTGCCATGACCGTCACCGGTGTTGTTGCGTTCGTGCCCAAACATTGATTCCTCCATTCGCTGCAGGTGTCCCCCCGCAAACAACGCATGCCGTCCGGAAAAGCCTGGCAGATCCGGGATTCACCCTCGGTAGGGGCGTTGTTTCGCTGGTTTCCCAACGGCTTAGCGAACGACCCGGCCCGAATGGGCTTTGCTTTAGCCTACCTGTTGTTCGTACTCCGATGCACTGAGCAGTGACTCGACCGCGTCGGCCTCCGCCAGCCTGATTTCCATCAGCCAGCCCTCGCCATACGGATCGGAATTGATCAGCGCGGAGTCGGTGTCCAGGGCCTCGTTGCGCGAGACAATTTCCCCGGAAACCGGGGCGTAGATGTCGCTGACGCTCTTGGTGGATTCGACCTCGCCGACGACGTCGTTTGCCTTGATGGTGGTGCCGACCTCAGGCATCTGGGCGTAGACCACGTCCCCAAGCGCGTCCTGGGCAAAATCGGTGATGCCCACGCGCACAACACCGTCGGCGTTCGGCGCAGATACCCACTCGTGCTCTGCGGTGTAGGACAGCTCTTCGGGAATGTTGCTCATGACGGGCCTTTCCTCGGGTCAATCACCAATGTCGACGGCGGCGATGGAACTGTCCGCCGGTGAAAGTATAGGCATATCCGGCCAGGCCCGGGGAGGACTCTGACATGATGGGGCGATGACCGATCAAGCCGGTAACGGCTAGGCAATGCCTGAGCTTCCAGAAGTCGCGGCGCTGACGGATTTTCTCGCCGGGCAGCTGCGCGGGGCCGTTGTCACGAAGATCCAGCTTGTCTCCTTTGCGGTGCTCAAAACGGCCGATCCGCCCTTCTCCGAACTGGAGGGCAGGACCGTGACCGGCGTGCGCCGCTATGGGAAGTTCGTCAGCCTTGAGGCCGACGGCATGTATTTGGTCTTCCACCTGGCCCGGGCCGGCTGGGTCCGCTTCACGGACACGCCGCACGACACTCCGCTGAAAATGGGCAAGGGCTATCTCGCGGCACGGTTGTTGTTTTCCGGTGCATCCGGGCCGCTGGGCCTGGACCTGACCGAGGCGGGCACCAAAAAGAGCCTGGCCGTCTACGTGGTCCGCGATCCGCACGACGTTCCCGGCATCGCCGCCCTGGGTCCGGACCCGTTCAGTCAAGGGTTCGACGTCGACGCCCTCGCGGGGATCCTGGCGGGCAGTTCCCAGCAGATCAAGGGCGTGCTGCGGAGCCAGGGCGTGATGGCGGGCATCGGGAACGCCTACAGCGACGAGATCCTGCACGCCGCGAGGATCTCCCCCTTCGCCGCCGCCAAATCCCTGGACCGGGAACAGGTGCAGGACCTCTACGAAGCCATCCACAGCATCCTGGGGACAGCCCTGCGGGAGGCCGCCGGCAAACCGCCGCACGAACTCAAGGACGCCAAGCGCAGCCACATGCGGGTCCACGGACGGACCGGCGAGGCGTGCCCGGTGTGCGGGGACATCGTCCGCGAGGTGTCCTTTGCGGATACCGCCCTGCAATACTGTCCGGGCTGCCAGACGAAGGGGAAGATCCTGGCCGACCGCCGCACCTCCCGCTTCCTGAAATAGGCGCACCTTTCGAGATGCCCTGCCGGGGGTGTTTAGGGCAGACTGGTGGCGTGAGCGGAATCCGGTGGGTGCTGCACGTCGATCTCGACCAGTTCATCGCGGCGGTCGAAGTGCTCCGGCGGCCGGAGCTTGCGGGCAAGCCGATCATTGTCGGCGGCCGGGGCGACCCCACCGAACGAGCTGTGGTGTCGACCGCATCCTACGAAGCCAGGGCGTTCGGCGTGGGTTCCGGAATGCCCTTGCGGGTTGCGGCCCGGAAAGTGCCCGACGCCGTGATCCTGCCCGTCGATCAGGAGGCCTACCTCGCGGCGTCTGAAACGGTGATGGCTACCCTGCGCGCGCAGCCCGGGGCCACCGTGCAGGTGCTGGGTTGGGATGAAGCCTTTGTCGGCACCGAGACAGAGAACCCGGAAGCCTACGCCCGGCAGGTGCAAGCCGCTGTCCTGGCACGAACGCGGCTGCACTGCAGCGTGGGCATCGGCGACACCCTGGTCCGGGCCAAGGTCGCCACCGGTTTCGGCAAGCCGGCCGGCGTCTTCCGTCTCACGGCCGGGAACTGGCTCGACGTCATGGGCAGCCGGCCTACCAAGGACCTGTGGGGCGTCGGAACCAAAGTGTCGGGCCGGCTGGCCAAACTCGGCATCAACACAGTCGCCGAGCTCGCCGCGTCCGACCCCCAGGACCTGGTCCCGGAGTTCGGCCCCCGGATGGGTCCTTGGTACGCGGAGCTCGGACGCGGGGACGGCGCCAGCGTAGTGGACGACACCCCGTGGATTGCCCGCGGGCACAGCCGGGAGACCACGTTCCAGCGGGACCTGACCGAACCCGCCCAGGTGGACGACGCCGTCAGGGAGCTGACAGCACGTGTCCTTGAGGATGTTGTGGCCGAAGGACGGCCCGTGGTTGGGCTGACGCTCAAGGTTCGGTACGCACCGTTCGTCACCACGACCCATGCGAGGAAGATTCCCGAGACATTCGAGCGGAACGAAATCCTCGCGCGGGCCCTGGACCTCGCAGCCGTAATCGAGGTGGGCCGTCCGATCCGGCTCCTGGGCCTGCGGGCCGAAATGGCCATGCCCGACGACGCCCGAAAGGGACACACACCGACGCGCGGTGGTTGGTGACGGCGTCGGCCCCGGGCTCACCAGCGCGGATGAATCGCTTCGCGGAAAGTAGCGGATTTGGGCGGGCGCACGACTTTTGGACGTGCCCCGGCGCAGTGGAGGGGTCGCCAGCACATTGGAGCGCCTGCGCCGCGTTGCGGCAGGTCGGTCACTTATCACGTACTGGAAGCGAGTGGGTCCTGTAACCGCGATAGGTCGTGAAACCCCGACCCACGACTGTCCCGGCTACCCTCAGTCCGATAAAGGCACTTCGAAGGACGTGCCCTTATCGGGAAAGGGGTGCACGATGATAAGTATCGAAACTCTTTAGGAGAGAGAAATGACGGTTATCCAAACAATTCCGGAGGGTGAGGCCTTCGGCGAAACTGCTGCCTTCTATGCCGAGGACATCCGTGACCTTGGCTATGTCGCCAGCCAGACCAAGGTAATGTCCCTACACCCCCAGGCCTACAAGGCATGGAATTCTTTGATCGAGGCGGTGGCGGGCCCAATGGACAAACGCCGCTACGAACTTATTACACTCGCCGCATCCCAAGGTGTCGGGTCCCGGCACTGTCGGCTGGCACATGGGGCAAAGTCTTTGAACTACATCGACGAAACGACACTCATCAAGATTGCCCGCGACTACAAGAACGCGGGATTATCGGCCGCGGAAGTGGCAATGATGGAGTTCGCTGAGAAACTCAGCCGAGACTCAGCCTCCATGACCGACCAAGACAGCAGACACCTGCAGGATCTGGGATTCAGCGATGCGGACATCCTGGAAATTGCCCTTGCCGCTGCCATGAGGAACTTCATCGCCCGTACAGTGCACGCGCTCGCAGTCGACGTCGACGTTCCACCGCAACTCAGCCTAGGTCTTCAGCAAGCCCTGCTTGACCCCCTAACTCAATCGCTGGCTGAGTGACGGCCGCACAACGATTTCAGCAACGAGGTAATAAGGCTACGGAGTACCTCCTTCGACGGACGCGATTCGCCGTTGGGAGATGCAATGAGCGCTTCCGGTCCCCCGGCCAACGAGTGCCAGAGTATTAGCGGCGAGGAAGAGCTCTCGGGTGAGCATGCGCTATTACAAACCATCGACCGGATGTCTGACGGCTACCCCACCGCTGCTACATTCCGATCGTTAAGCAGGAAAGGCCGCCTCCGGATTTCTCCGCAAACGGCCTCTGGCCTGCTGTTTCTTTGGTCGGGCTGACAGGATTTGAACCTGCGACCCCTTGACCCCCAGTCAAGTGCGCTACCAAGCTGCGCTACAGCCCGCTGGTCCCACCGTTCTCCGCTCATCATGACATTCCCTTGGATATCCAAAAGATTTCATCTGAGCAGTCCGGCCGAACCACCTCCAAAAGCTTACACGATTCCGGAGGGTGCCCGTGACACTTTCAGCATGTCACGGGCAGCTGTGTCGGAATTAACGCTTCTTGCCACGCTTTTCACGCACACGCATGTTGACCTCGATCGGCGTGCCCTCGAACCCGAAGGTTTCGCGGAGCCGACGAGTGATGAAGCGGCGGTAGCCGGGGTCCAGGAACCCCGTGGTGAAGAGCACGAACTTCGGCGGACGGCTGGAGGCCTGGGTGCCGAAGAGGATACGGGGCTGCTTGCCGCCGCGGACCGGGTGCGGGTGCGCGGCCACGAGTTCGCCCAGGAAGGCGTTGAGCCGGCCGGTGGGGATGCGCTTGTCCCAGCTTTCCAGGGCGGTGTCGAGGGCCGGGACCAGCCTGTCCTTGTGCCACCCGGTCAGCGCGGAGATGTTGACGCGCGGCGCCCACGCCACGTGGGCCAGGTCCTGCTCGATTTCACGCTCCAGGTAGGTGCGGCGTTCGTCGTCCAGCAGGTCCCACTTGTTGAAGGCCAGAACCAGCGCACGGCCGGATTCGATGGCCAGCTGCAGGATCCGGACGTCCTGCTCGCTGAGCACTTCGTCCACGGCGAGGAGCACGACGGCGACCTCCGCCTTTTCGAGCGCGCTCTGGGTGCGCAGCGAGGCGTAGAAGTCGGCGCCCTGTGCCATGTGCTGGCGGCGGCGGATGCCGGCGGTGTCCACGAAGCGCCAAGTGCGGCCGCCGAGCTCGATGAACTCATCGACCGGGTCACGGGTGGTGCCGGCGGTGTTGTCCACGACAACACGCTCGGAGCCGGCCAGCTTGTTCAGCAGCGAGGACTTGCCGACGTTCGGGCGCCCGATCAGCGCGATGCGGCGCGGGCCGCCGGAGCGCTCCAGGCCCTCGATCGTGGAGAACTCGGGCAGGGTGTCCATTACGTGGTCCAGCAGGTCGGCGACGCCGCGGCCGTGCAGGGCGGAGACCGGGTACGGCTCGCCGAAGCCGAGGCCCCAGAGCCGGGCCGAGTCGGCTTCCTGTGCGAAGTCGTCGACCTTGTTGGCCACCATGATGACGGGCTTCTTGGACTTGCGGAGCATCCTGACGACGGCCTCGTCCGTGGCGGTGGCGCCGACGGCGGAGTCGACGACGAACAGCACGGCGTCGGCGAGTTCCACGGCCATCTCGGCCTGTTCGGCGACGCGGGCGTGGATGCCGCGGGCGTCGTGCTCCCAGCCGCCGGTGTCGACGACGGTGAAGTTCCGGCCGTTCCAGGTGGCCGAGTACATCACGCGGTCACGCGTGACGCCGGGGGTGTCTTCCACCACGGCTTCGCGGCGGCCGAGGATCCGGTTCACCAGGGTGGACTTGCCCACGTTGGGCCGGCCGATGATGGCCAGGACCGGATCAAGCTTGACCGGGCCGTCGAAGTCCTCGTCGTCGTACTCGCCGCTCAGGAGGGCGGCGTCGTCTTCGTCCAGTTCGTAGTCGTCCAGGCCGGCCCGGAGGGAGGCCGCGCGGACCTCTGCTTCCTCATCGTCCAGGGCGGCAAGGTGCTCGGCCACCTGGTCCGTGCCGGTGGGCGTGTATTCGTCTTCGCCGGCGCCAAACTGGCCGGAGGTTTGAGTCGTATCGCTCATTGCACTTTCCTTATGGGGTGATCTGCCGGCGTCCCGGCTACTGCTTCATGACGTTCTTGCGGGGAATCCGCGTCGGGCAGGGGCTGCCCGGTTAGTTGGATCGAGTCCTGGACGTGGCGGGCCAGCGCGGCGCGGATCTCGGTTCCGGCCCTGTCCATTGAAACACGCCCGGTCTCGCCGGGCCTGCGGCTGACGTTGAGGGCTCCGCCGAAGCTGACGTGCAGCCGGCGGCGGAACCGCGGAACGGTGTCGAGGTGTTCGCCGGCCCGGCGCGTGCCGAGGATGGCGACGGGGACCACTGTCGCGCCGGAGTTCAGCGCGAGCCAGGCGACTCCGTTACTGATCGCGGAGGCTTCGCCGCTCCCCCGCGTCCCCTCGGGAAGGATCCCGATGCACCGTCCGGCGTCGAGCACGCCCTTGGCCGCAAGGAGGGCCTCCCGGTCGCCCGAGCGGTCGACCGCGAGCTGGCCGGAGGCCCGGAGGATCCGGCCGAGGAAGCCGGTGAACATTTCCTTCTTCACCAGGATGTGCATGGCCCGCGGCGAGGCCCCGAACATCACCGGTCCGTCCAGGAAGCTGATGTGGTTGCCGGCGAAAATCACCGGTCCGGTAGCCGGCACGTTTGACCGGCCGGTCACCGAGGTCCGGTAGAGGACATGGTCCAGGGTCCACCCCACCGGCCGGCTCCACAGCGTAGTCCACGGGGACGGGAGCTGGGCCGGGGCCGGAGTCCGGAGCGGCTCCCGCTGCCCGGCGTCAGCCACGGTTGAGGGCCCGGTGGTTGACGATGCCATGCACGATGCTCAGTGCGGCGTCGACGGTTCCTTCGAAGTCGAGCTCCGAGGAGTCCAGCGTCACCACCCCGTCGGCGGCCTGGGTGAAGTTCACCACGGTCGAGTCCTTCGCGTCGCGCTGGGTGACCTGCGCTGCGAGCTGTTCGGCGTTCTGGCTGCCGCCGAGCTGGATGCCGCGGCGGCGCAGGCGCGCCTCATCGCTGGCCGTGAGCAGCATCCGCACTTCGGCGCGGGGCGCGACGACGGTGGTGATGTCCCGGCCCTCGACCACGATCCGGTGGTGGTGCTTTTCGATGAGTTCGCGCTGCCGTCGGATCAGTTCGGTGCGGGCGCCGAGGGTCGTGGCGACGGCGCTGACGGCGGCGGAGATGGACGGCTCGCGGATCGCGAGCGTAACATCGGTGCCGCCGATCCGGACGTATTCCTCCAGCGGACTTGTGCTGATTTCCAGCGGAAGGGTCTCGGCCGCGGCCTCCACGGCGGCGGCGTCCTTGAGGTCGGTGCCGCTGTGCAGGCAGAACCAGGTCACGGCGCGGTACATGGCGCCGGTGTCGAGGTAGGCCAGTTTGAGCCGGCGTGCCACCTCTTTGCTGACGCTGGACTTGCCGGATCCGGAGGGGCCGTCGATCGCGACGACGAGGCTCTTGCCGGGGCGGAGAATTTCCACGGTTTCGATCAGTTCCTGGGTCATTACTGGAGTACCCGCCATCCACGGTCGTTGAGGGCTTCGATTAACAGTTCGTGTTTGTTCGGCAGCACGGAGATTTCCACCATGCCCACATTCTGTCCCGAGGAGTGGTCCAGCCGGAGGTCCTCGAGGTTGACGCCGATCTCGCCGATCTCGGTCAGGAGTCTGGCGATCTGTCCGGGGGTGTCATCCACCAGGACCGTCAGCCAGGAGTAGGCCTGCGGGGGTCCGCCGTGCTTGCCCGGGATGCGGGCCTGGCCGGCGTTGCCTTCGCTGATCAGCTGGGCAAGGTCCAGCCGGGCACCGGGCGCGGTGGGCTCCTCGAGCGTGCCGATGACGCGGTTGAGGTCCTCGCGGATACCGTGCAGGATCTCCACGACCTTGTCCGCGTTCGCGCCCAGGATCTGCACCCACAGGGTCGGATCGCTCGCCGCGATCCGGGTCACGTCGCGCAGTCCGTTGCCGGCGAGGGAGAGCGCGTGCAGCGGGGTCCCCTGCAGCCGGCTGGCCACCAGCGAGGACACGACCTGGGGCACGTGCGAGACGAGTGCCACGGCCTCGTCGTGTTCCTCGGCCCCGAATTCGGAGACGATGGCGCCGAGGTCCACGGCCAGCGCCCGCGCCATCCGCAGGGCCTGCGGCAGGGTCTCCGCCGACGGGCACAGGACCCACGGCATGGAGGTGAAGAGCTCGCCGCGGGCAGCGACGGGGCCGGACTTTTCCCGGCCCGCCATTGGGTGGGTGCCCACGTAGCGGCCGAGGTCGGCTCCGCGGCTGCGGAGCTCGGCCTGGATTCCGGCCTTCACGCTGGCGATGTCCACGACGGTTGCCCCGGGGTAGTCGGCGAGGGCGCGTTCCACCACGTCCGCGGTGACATCCGGCGGCGCTGCGACCACGACGAGTTCCGGCTGGTCCCCGTCAAGGCGCGCCAAGGGCAGGCCGGCGCCGATGTCGACGGCGACGGCCTGGTTGGTGGGCGAGGGGTCGGAGAGGAAGACTGCCACTCCGCGGCCCCGCAGGCCCAGCCCGATGCTGGCGCCCAGGAGACCGGTGCCCACGACCACCACCGGACCGTTGAGGTGGCCGCGGCCGTGGGTGCGAAAGGCGGACATGCCTACAACCCTACGGATGCCAGCAGGTGGCCGACTTCCTGCCTGCCAAGGTTGCGGATGCTGCCCTGGCGCTGGTCGCCCAGGCCGATGGGGCCGACCTTGACGCGGACCAGGCGAAGCACCGGGAACCCGACGGCGTCGAAGAGGCGCCGGACGATCCGGTTCTTGCCCGAGTGCAGCACGACCTCGATCAGCACGTGGCCCGGGGTGGAGTCCACGAGTTTGAAGGAGTCCACCGACGCGATGCCGTCCTCGAGTTCGACGCCGGCCTTGAGTTCGGCGCCGATGCCCTGCGGGAACGGCCCGCGGACCTGCACGAGGTAGGTCTTGGGCACTTCGT
The DNA here is from genome assembly GCF_059383535.1 of Pseudarthrobacter sp. HLT1-3. Lineage (NCBI taxonomy): Bacteria > Bacillati > Actinomycetota > Actinomycetes > Micrococcales > Micrococcaceae > Pseudarthrobacter > Pseudarthrobacter sp. HLT1-3. The sequence continues at coordinate 77,787 of NZ_JBWZCJ010000019.1, forward strand.
AGGAGGGGTGCGTGAGCCGGTTGGCGAGTTCGCCGTCGTTCGTCAGCAGCAGCAGCCCCTCGGTGGCGACGTCGAGGCGTCCGACGTGGAACAGTCGTTCGCCGTGGCTGTTGCGGACGAAGTCGCTGATGCAGGGACGGCCGTCCGGGTCTTCCATCGTGGAGACAACACCCTTGGGCTTGTTGAACACCATGTAGACCATGTTCTCGTCCAGCTGGATGCGGAGCCCGTCGACATGGATGACGGCGGACTTCGGGTCGACGCGGACGCCGAGTTCGGTGACGACCTGGCCGTCGACCTCCACCCGGCCCTCGGCGATCATTTCCTCGCAGACCCGCCGGGAGGCGACGCCGGCCGAGGCCATGACCTTCTGCAGGCGGATGCCGTCCTGGTCGTGTACCTCTGACTGGGGCACGTCGGCGCGGGGTCCGCGTTTGCGGGCCGGCTTGCGCACGGGCCCGAGGTTCTGGCCAAAGCGTTCGCTGCCGAAAGCGCGGGCGCCGGCAGTCTTGGGGGCGCCGGTGCGCGGTTTGGGCTTGAGCGCTCCGGGGGTGCCGGGTGCCTTGCCGAAGCCGGGCTTGCGGGCGGCAGCCTTGCGGGCCGCTTCCTTGCCCGACAGGGCCTTGCCCGACAGTTCTTTGCCCGACGGGGCGTTGCCGGAGGGCGCCTTGGACTTCCAGTCACCGGAGGCAGGCCTGGCGGCGGGGGCGCCGTCGGGTCCCTGCAGGTCCGGATCGATGAAGGCCTCTTCGCGGGGCTTGGGGTGCTTGAAGGGGCGGTCTCCGCCGCCCTTGAAGCCGGGTCCCCCGCCGCGGCCTGCAGCGCCGCGGCCAGCGCCGCCCTGTGCGCCGCGGCCCTGCGCTGAATTTTGTCCGGCACTGTTGCGTCCCGAACTGTTACGTGGTGAACCCTGGCGTCCCGCCTGTGTCATGACCCGTCCTTCGTTTGTTGGCCAACGGCCGCTGTCTCCCGACAACACCCGCCGGCTGGGGCAAAAAGCCTCTGCCCTGTGTGAATAACCGTGCGCAGGCAGTTGGTCCTGCCTACATTCTTCCTGCGTCGTAGAACTCTTCGATGCCTTCCAGCCCCGGAAGATGGGGTGAAAGGTGCGGTAATTCCGCCACCGAGCCGATTCCCATGCGTTCCAGGAAATACGACGTCGTGCGGTACAGGATGGCCCCGGACTCAGGATCAGTTCCCGAGTCCTCGATCAGCCCCCGCTGCGTCAGCGTCCGCACGACAGAGTCAACGTTGACTCCTCGAATTGCAGACACCCGCGCCCGTGATACGGGCTGGCGGTAGGCGATGACGGCGAGCGTTTCGAGCGCCGCCTGCGTCAGCCTGGCTGTCTGTCCCTCCAGCACGAAGCTGCCGACGATATCGGCGAACTCAGTGCGCGAGTAGATGCGCCAGCCTCCGGCGATATTCCGCAATTCAAAACCCCGGGGGGTGGCGCCGAAGCCGTTGAAACTGGCATCGAGCACATCCGGGGCACTAACAGTATAGCCGTTATACTCCCGCTGCAGGTCCACGAGCAGACCCTCGACGACGTCGACGGTCAGGTTCAGGCCCGCGGCGAGCTCGGCCGCCGTCGCCGGCTGGTCGATCACCATCAGGACGGCTTCGAGGGCTGCCCGGCCTCCCCCAGGAAGGCTTCCGACGTCGGGGCCGTCATCGGGGGCGGCACCGGCAGCCCCTGCTGCGCGGGCGTCACCGGCTGCCCGCGTGGTCCGGGTTTCCTTCACGGCTGCTCCTCATATTCTTCACTCAGGTTCTCGCTGTTCCAGCTGTCCCGGTCAGCGGTCCAGCGGACCGTCAGGTCCCCCAGCGGGAGCAGTTGCTCGAAGGCCACCGCCTTGTCCCGGAACAGCTCCAGCAGGGCCAGGAAGCGCGCCACGACCACGAGGGTGGACCCGGCGTCGGCGATCAGTGCGCGGAACGTGAGCGGCGGGCCAAGCCGCAGCCGGCGGCCCAGCAGTTCGGCCTGTTCCTTGACGCTGACGGGGCTGGCGTACAGGTGGGCGAGGCCGATCTCGGTGGGCGCGGCTTCCCTGGGCTTGAGCGCGGCCTCGGCCAAACCGGCGAACTGCTGCGGGGTGTGCCGCCAGAGGAGTTCCGGCAGCAGGGCCGCGAAGTGGCCCTCCAGTGCAACCTGCCGCGGGTACCGGCGCGCCTCCAGCTCCAGGGTTGAACCCATCATGCCCGCCACGTGCTTGAACGCCTTGTACTGCAGGAGCCGCGCGAAGAGCAGGTCGCGGGCTTCGAGCAGCGCGATGTCTTCCTCGTCTTCAACCTCGCCGGCGGGCAACAGCCGGGCCGCCTTGAGATCGAGCAGGGTGGCGGCGATGACCAGGAATTCACTGGCCTCGTCCAGGGCCCACTCCTCGCCGAGATTCTGCAGGCCCTTGATGTACTTGATGAATTCGTCGGTGACCGTGGACAGCGCGACTTCGGTGATGTCCAGCTGGTGCTTGGAGATCAGCCCGAGGAGGAGGTCGAAGGGGCCGGTGAAGTTCGCGAGCCGGACCTCGAAGCCGGGCTTCTTCCCGGCCGGCGCCTGCGGCTCCGCCGCGGGAGCACCCGGATCTGCCACGGCCCTGACTAGGGCGCGCCGCCGCGCGAAATGAGCTCTTTGGCCAGATTGCGGTACGCGTCGGCGCCGATGTGGTTGCCGGCGTAGCTGGTGATGGGCTCGGCCGCGACGCTGGCGTCCGCAAACTTGATCGACCGCTTGATGACCGTCTCGAAGACCTTGTCGCCGAAGGCCTCCACGAGGCGGGAGATCACCTCGCGGCTGTGCAGCGTGCGGGCGTCATACATGGTCGCGAGGACGCCGTCGACCTGGAGCCGCGGGTTCAGGCGGTCCTGGACCTTGTCGATGGTCTCCACCAGCAGCGCGACGGCGCGCAGGGCGAAGAACTCGCAGATCAGCGGGATGATGACGCCGTGGGAGGCGGTCAGCGCGTTCACGGTGAGCAGGCCGAGCGAGGGCTGGCAGTCGATCAGGACGACGTCGTAGTCATCCTCGACCTTCTTCAGGGCCCGGTCCAGCACCTGTTCGCGGGCCACTTCGTTGACCAGCTGGACCTCCGCGGCGGAGAGGTCGATGTTGGCCGGGAGCAGGTCCAGGTTTTCCACGCCGGTCTTGTGGATGGCATCGCGGATGTCAACCTTGCGGTCCATCAGGACGTTGTAGACGGTGAGGTCCAGTTCGTGCGGGTTGATGCCGAGGCCGGCGGAGAGGGCGCCCTGCGGGTCGAAGTCCACGACGAGCACACGGCGGCCGTATTCAGCAAGCGCGGCCGCAAGGTTGATGGTGGACGTGGTTTTACCCACTCCGCCCTTCTGGTTGACCATGGCAATGACCCGCGCGGGTCCGTGGGATGACAGCGGTGCGGGCTCCGGAAAGTCGCGTTGGGGGCGCCCGGTGGGGCCCACGACGGCGTCTTCCAGATCGAGTTCGGTGCCTTCCAGAGTTGCTGAACCCTGTTCGCTGCTCACGTATCTATCCACACTTTCGATGACGTTGGTTGTGGTGCCTGATGTTCCTGCCGCTGGTCTTCCAGCGCCGATCTTATTCCTCCCAAGGTTACAGCGCCCGACACGGTATTCGAGGGAACCTTGACAGCAGCCATTGTTTGAGCCTCAACCCTCTGGTAGAAGTCGAAGGTTGCCGTGCCGGCACGAAAAACCGCCCGGACGCTGGCGGGCGTCCGGGCGGTTTTGACCGGTTCTGGCGGGCCGGAATGGCTCAGGCGTTGGCCAGGACCGGCTGTTGCGGAGCAGCCTCCTCCGGCTGCACGCCGTGGTGGCTGGCGATCATGGTCTGCTCGTCGAAGGGCTCGCTGCCGGAGAGGACCCGCTCAACCTGTCCGCCGTCGATCTCCTTGACCCAGGTGCCGATCAGGACGGTGGCCACGGCGTTGCCGGTGAAGTTGGTCAGGGCGCGGGCCTCGGACATGAAGCGGTCGATTCCGACGATCATGCCGACACCGCCGAGCAGTTCCGGCTTGTGGGCCTGGAGCCCGGCAGCCAGGGTGGCCAGGCCGGCGCCGGTGACACCGGCGGCACCCTTGGACGCGATGATCATGAAGATCAGCAGCGACACCTGGGCACCGAGGTCCAGCGGGGTGCCCATGGCGTTGGCGACAAACAGCGAAGCCATGGTCAGGTAGATGGCCGTGCCGTCGAGGTTGAAGGAGTATCCGGTGGGGACGGTGACGCCGACGACGGGCTTGGACACGCCGAGGTGTTCCATCTTCGCGATCAGGCGCGGCAGTGCAGCCTCGGAGGATGAGGTGGAGAAGATCAGCAGGTATTCGCGGCCGAGGTACTTCATCAGCCGGAAGATGTTGACGCCGGCGACGATCTTGAGCAGGCCGCCGAGGATCACGACGATGAACAGGGCGCAGGTGATGTAGAAGGCGATCATCAGGGTGGCCATGCTGAAGATGGCCTGCATGCCGGTGGCCCCGACGACGGCGGCGATCGCGCCGAAGGCTCCGACCGGGGCGAGCCACATGATCATGACCAGAATCCGGAAGACGAGGGCCTGGCCGTAGCCGACGGCCTTGAGGATGGGAGCACCCTGCGGGCCCATCTGCTGGAGGGCGAAGCCGACCAGGATCGCGGCGAGCAGGGTCGGCAGGACCGGGATGTCGCCCGGGATGATGCCCAGCAGGAAGTCGACCGTGCTGTCCGTGGCCGCCTTCTTGCTCGGGTCGTAGGGGGCGAGCTTGAGGCCCTCGCCCGGGTGGATCAGGTTGCCAACGACCAGGCCAATGGCCAGCGCGAAGGTGGACATCACCATGAAGTAGCCCAGCGCCAGGCCGCCGACCTTGCCGACCGTGGCCGCCTTGGCGATGGAACCGATGCCGAGGACGATGGTGCAGAAAATGACCGGGCCGATCATCATTTTAATGAGTTTGATGAACCCGTCACCCAGCGGCTTCAGGGATTTGCCGACCTCGGGGAACATCAGCCCGACCAGGGCGCCGAGGATAACGGCCGCGATGACCGCGATGTAGAGATAATGGGATTTGTCGAGTCCCTTGCGCTTCTTGACCGGCGTCACGGCCGACTCTCCTCGTTGAGAGGTCATGGAGTTCTCCTTGGATAGGCTGGACGTCGGTGCGGCACAGGCTGTGGGCCCATCACGTCCGTTCTGCGTGTTCCACCATCATTGGTGATGGAGTGACGCGCATCACCGTTGCGTTCATATTGGTCATGGAAGGTGTTGATGATCCACCGCTGGAGCATCGCCCGTCGGCTGTTTGTGGCCCATCTGCTGTTCATCCTGACCCTGACGGCAGTCGTTGGCACTGCCACGTTCGTTGATGCGCGCGACCAGGCCTATGTCGAGGCTGGCCGCCGGATGGCCGCCGTCGCGACCGCCGTGGCCGACAGCCCCCTGGTGCTGGACGCGGCAGGCGCCGCAGATCCCTCGGCCCTGCTGCAGCCCTACGCGCTGAAGGTCATGGCGGACGCGGATGCGGATTTCATCACGATCATGGCTCCGGACCGGACCCGGTGGACCCACCCCCGGGATGAGGAGCTGGGCAAACCCTATATCGGCTCCATCGAGGCGGCCCTGAACGGCCAGGTCTTCACCGAGGTCACCGCGGGCACCCTCGGTCCCTCCGTCCGCACCATCGCGCCCGTGCAGGACGCGGACGGCACCGTCCGGGCCCTGGTCGCCGCCGGCGTGACCGTCCGCACCGTGGACATCGCCGTCTCCGGCCGGCTGCCGGCGCTGGTAGCCATCGCGCTGGCCCTGCTGGTGGCCGGATCGCTGGCATCCTGGCTGTTGGGGCGGTACCTGCGGGAGGTGACCCGCGGCTGGGGCCCGGAGCAGCTCGCCCAGCTCTTCGCCTACTACGAATCGGTACTGCACTCGGTCCGCGAGGGCGTCATCCTGATCGATCCCAAGGGCAAGGTGGTGATGTACAACGACCAGGCCGCCGAGCTGCTGGGACTCACCCCAAACTCGTCCGACGGCGGAGGCACACCTGCCCACGGCGAAGGCGCAGCCGTCCGCAGGTCCGTCCGCAGGTCCGTTCGCAGGTCCGTTCGCAGGTCAGCCCGCCGCGGCGGGTCCGGCGCCGGGCCGCAGGACGCGCCGTCCCTCGAGACGCTCCCGCTGGCCCCCAGCCTCCGGGAGCTGTTCGAATCGGGCCGGACAGCCCTCGACGAGATCCACCTGACCGGCTCGCGGATCCTCGTGGTGAACCAGGGCCCGGCCGTCGGGCCCGGTTCCACCGGCGGGCGGACAAACGCGGCCGTGTACGGAACGGTGGCCACGATCCGCGACCGCACCGAAATCGAGTCACTCGGCAGCGAGCTGGAAACCATGCGCACCCTCTCCGACGCCCTTCGCGCCCAGACCCACGAGCATGCCAACCGGCTTCACACCATCGTCTCCCTGATGGAACTCGGACGCGGGGCGGAAGCCCTGGACTTCGCCACCCAGGACCTTGAACTCAGCCAGCGGCTGACCGACGACGTCGTGAGTTCCGTCGACGAGCCCGTGCTCGGGGCGCTGATCATGGGCAAGGCCGCCGAGGCCCACGAGCGGGGCGTCCAACTGACCCTCAACACGTCCGGGGACGGGCAGCGTCCCACCGCGGTGACCGGGCTGGCCGTGCAGGACCTCGTGGCGATCCTCGGCAACCTTTTGGACAACGCCATCGACGCCGCCGCCGAGGCGCCCGCGCCGAAACTCGTGGAGCTCACCGTGGACGCGTCCCCCGGGTCCCTGGAAATCACCGTGGAGGACAGCGGTCCCGGGATCGATCCGCAGGCGGTGGAGGAGATCTTCCGGCACGGCTTCAGCACCAAATCCCCGGGCCCGTTCGGCCGGGGCCTCGGCCTGGCCCTGGTCCGCCAGGCGGTTCAGCGGCTCGGCGGTACGATGGCAATCTCGAGCCCGGCCGGGGCGCTGTTCCGCGTCACCCTGCCAACGTCACCGCCGGCGGCATCGCCAACATCACCTGCGGCGCCGCCAACATCACCCGCGGCGCCGCCGCCGGCACCACTGACTACCGAGGAAATCCAATGAGCGACATCCGCGTCCTCGTCGTCGAAGATGAACCGATCGCGGCGGCCGCGCACGCCGCCTACGTGGGCCGGCTGGAGGGCTTCACCGTGGCTGGATCGGCCCTGGACGGACAGTCCGCGCTCCGGCTGATGACGGAGTTCGCGGCTGCCGGCGCCCCGGTGGACCTGGTGCTGTTGGACATGAACCTTCCGGACCTGCACGGCCTCGACATTGCCCGCCGGATGCGTGGCGCCGGGCTGTTCGCGGACATTATCGCCATCACCGCCGTCCGGGAACTGAACATCGTCCGCAGCGCCGTGGCCATCGGGGTGGTCCAGTACCTGATCAAGCCCTTCACCTACGCCACGTTCGCGGACAAGCTCACCAGCTACCGGCTCTTCCGGGAGCAGCTGGCCTCCCCCGCCGCCGGGCCGGCCGGTCCCGGGGCGTCCCAAAGCGACGTGGACCAGGCCTTCGCGAGCCTGCGGGCGCCGTCGGAGCTGCCGCTGCCCAAGGGGCTGGCGGCGTCCACGCTGGATGCCGTGCGGGGCTTCATGAAGCTGCAGTCCGGGGCGGTGTCGGCCAGCGAAGTGATGGACGCCCTCGGCATATCGAGGGTGACCGCACGGCGCTACCTGGAATACCTCGCCGACGCCGGCACTGTCACCCGGACGGCCCGCTACGGCGCGCCCGGCAGGCCGGAGAACGAATACCGCTGGGCCCGGCGGGGGGCATAGGGCTCCTCCCGCCAGGGCAGGTTGCACCCAACGCCCGTTGCTTCGCAAGGGGATCGTGTGGCAGCCTCAAAGCGATCCCGCCGCCGGGGCGACGACGGGCGACAGGGAAGGAGCACGGCATGGGACTCATCCATATCGACCTGTTCACGACGCTCGACGGCGTCGCGCAGGCGCCCGGCGGGCCGGACGAGGACACAGACAACGGTTTCGCATTTGGCGGCTGGCAGGCGCCTCTCCTGGACGAGGTCGTCGGCGGTCAAATCGACTCCGGGATGGCGGGCATGGACGCGCTGCTGCTGGGACGCCGGACCTACGACATTTTCGCCGCGTACTGGCCGCACGCGGACGGGGGCATCGCGCGGCTGTTCAACCGGATCCCGAAATATGTGGCCTCGCGCCAGACGCCGGCGCTCGAGTGGGCCGGCTCCACACTGCTCGGGCCTGACGTCCTCGCCGCCGTGCGCGGACTGCGCGACCGGCACGCGAACATCCACGTCATCGGCAGTCTCAACTTCGTGCAGACCCTGTTCGCCGAGCGGCTCTTCGACCGGCTCACGCTCTGGGTGTATCCGATCCTCCTCGGCGGCGGAAAGAAGGTCTTTGCCGACGGGGTGGTTCCCACGAACCTCAGACTCATCGAGCCGGTAGTCACCTCACCGAAGGGCGCGGTGCTGCAGCGCTACGCCCTGGCCGAGGGCACGCCCGGGCGTGGGCGATATGTCCGCCCCCTAGTGCGCCGACCTGGCAGCCGACGTGTCCGCCGGCATGCCGGCCGACATGCCGGCCGGTGACACCCACGCGCTAGGGCATCATCTTCGGTCCGGAGCCCACAGCACCGGGGCGCAGGCTTCCGATGAGCTGGTCGATCACGCCGGCGTCCTCAATGGTCGAGGGCACCACGTAGTCCTCGCCGTCGGCAATCTGGCGCATGGTCTTGCGCAGGATCTTTCCGGAGCGGGTCTTGGGGAGTGCCTCCACCACGGTGACGTGCTTGAAGTCGGCCACGGCGCCGATGTCGCGCCGGACCAGCGCGATCAGGTCCTTGACCAGGATGTCCTCGGGCACGTCGACGCCTGACTTGAGCACCACGTAGCCGCTGGGGCGCTGGCCCTTCAGCGGGTCCGCGAGTCCGATCACGGCGCACTCGGCAACTGCCGGGTGCTGGCCGATCACCTGTTCCATGGCGCCGGTGGAGAGCCGGTGGCCGGCGACATTGATGATGTCATCGGTGCGGCCCATCACGAAGAGATAGCCGTCCTCATCCCGGTAGCCGGAATCGCCGGTGGCGTAGTAGCCATCGAATGCCTGCAGGTAGGAGGAGATGTAGCGCTCGTCGTTGCCCCAGAGCGTCGTCAGGGTGCCGGGGGGCAGCGGGAGGGCAAGGACAATGTTGCCCTCCGTCCCCGCCTCGACGTCCTCCCCCGTTCCGTCGACGATGTTCAGCTTGAAGCCGGGCATCGGCACGCTGGGCGAGCCGGCCTTGATCGGCAGTCCGTCCAGCCCGCGGGGGTTGGCGCAGATGGCCCACCCGGTCTCGGTCTGCCACCAGTGGTCCACCACCGGGACGCCCAGGGTCCGCGAGGCCCAGTGGAAGGTGTCCGTGTCCAGCCGCTCGCCCGCGGCAAAAAGGGTGCGCAGGCTCGAGATGTCGTAGTCCGCGAGGAGCTTTGCCTCGGGGTCGGCCTTCCGGATCGCGCGCAGCGCGGTGGGGGCGGTGAACAGCACGTTGACCTTGTGGTCCTGGATGACCCGCCAGAATGCGCCGGCGTCGGGCGTGCCCACGGGCTTGCCTTCATAGATGACGGTGGTGGCGCCGGCCAGCAGCGGTCCGTACACGATGTAGGAGTGTCCCACGACCCAGCCGACGTCGGAGGCGGTCCACATCACGTCGCCGGGGCCGATGTCGTAGATGTTCTCAAGGGTCCAGCTGAGCGCCACGGCGTGGCCGCCGTTGTCCCGCACGACACCCTTGGGGGCGCCGGTGGTTCCCGAGGTGTACAGGATGTAGAGCGGGTCCGTGGCCTTGACGTCGACCGGGGCCGCGGGCACGGCGGTGGCCATCGCAGTGTCCCAGTCCAGCCAGCCGGCGTGGTCGGCCGCCGAGGAGGCGAAGCCCTCCCTGGCCTTGACGAGGACCGGCGTGTCGGGCGCTCCGGCCAGGCCGAGGGCCTCCTCGACGGCGGGGAGGTACTCGATCCGGCGCGAGGGTTCGATGCCGCCGGAGGCCGTGACCACGGCCGCAGGGGCCGCGTCGCGGATGCGGGCGGCGAGTTCCTTGGGGGCGAAGCCGCCAAAAACGACAGAATGCACGGCGCCGAGCCGGGCCGTGGCGAGCATGGCGATGGCCGCCTCGGGGATCATCGGCATGTAGATCACGACGCGGTCGCCCTTGCCCACGCCCTGGCTGCGCAGCACTCCGGCGAACCGGGCGACGAGGTCGGTCAGCTCCGCATAGCTGTAGCGCTGCTGGGTGCCGAGCATGGCGGAGTCATAGATCAGGGCGTCGTGTTCGCCGCGCCCCTCCGCCACGTGGCGGTCCAGGGCGTTGTAGCAGGTGTTGAGGACGCCGTCGGGGAACCAGCCGAAGAGCGGCGCCCGGCTGGAATCGAGGGCGTGCTTCGGAGGGGTGGTCCACGAGATCCCCCCTGCGGCCTCCAGCCAGAATTCTTCGGGCGTCTCCAGGCTGCGTGTGTAGCTGTCCTGGTAGTTCTTGCTAACCATGAAAATGAGTCCCGTCCACGACGATGTGATGGTGCTCATGGTAGCCCCGCCCGGGCTCCCAGCACAAGGCTTCTGTATACACAGATAGGGTCAATTGGGTGAAATGCGGGAAGAACAGCTAAAAAGCTGGGCAAATACCCGTGGCGTGTATACACTGGACATCGTCAGCCAATGAAGGAGGCAAGATGCGCGCCAGCGACAAGGCCTATGCGGCCCTGCGTGAGGACATCATTGAATGGCGCCTCCTTCCCGGAACGGTGCTCGCGGAGGTGGAACAGTCCGAGCGGCTCGGCATCTCCCGCACCCCGCTGCGGGAGGCTCTCAGCCGGCTCAGCGCGGAGGGACTGACGACGACGGCGGGCGGCCGCGGCGTCGTCGTCACCGACATCTCGCTGGAGGACATCGACGAACTCTTCGAACTGCGCGAAACCCTGGAGGGCAAGGCCGCGGCGCTGGCCGCCGAGCGTGGCGACGCCGCCACCTTCGAGCAGCTCCGCAACGAACTGCGCCGGGCGCCCGAGCTGATCAGCGCCGGAGACCCCGCCCGGCACGACTACTACCGCCTGGTCGGACGGCTGGACGCAGAGATCGACGCCGCGATCCACAACTCCTACCTCGCCCAGGCGATGCGCAGCCTGCGCGTCCACCTGGTCCGGGTGCGCCGGCTGGCAGCCGACGACGCCGAACGGCTCACCGCCGCGGCCGCCGAGCACGCCGCCATCGCCGAGGCGATCGCCGCCGGCAATCCCCGGCTGGCAGAGGCCGCCACCACGCTTCATCTGCACCGCAGTCTCTCCCACGTCAAAGCCACACATACACCTCACTAAGAAGGAGCACCATGGTCAAGGAACACCACGTCCGCGTTTACAAGAGCGAGGAAAACCTGCCCCGCGAGGACCAGCTTGCGTTCAAAATCGCGCAGGTCGCCGCGGATCCCGTCGCCGTCTCCGAGGAGGTCACCGACATGGTGATCAACCGGGTGATCGACAACGCCTCGGTGGCAATTGCCTCGCTGAACCGCGCCCCGATCGTCGCCGCCCGCGCCCAGGCGCTGACCCACGGTCCCACCACAGGCGGCAAGGGCTCCAAGGTCTTCGGCATCGAGGAACGGGTGGCCCCCGAATGGGCTGCCTGGGCCAACGGCGTTGCCGTCCGTGAGCTCGACTACCATGACACGTTCCTCGCCGCGGAGTACTCCCACCCGGGCGACAACATCCCGCCGATCCTCGCCGTGGCCCAGCACGTGGGTTCCAGCGGACAGGACCTGATCCGCGGCATCGCCACCGGCTACGAGATCCAGGTCAACCTGGTCAAGGCCATCTGCCTGCACAAGCACAAGATCGACCATGTTGCGCACCTCGGCCCCTCCGCCGCCGCCGGCATCGGCACCCTGCTCGGACTCGACGTCGAGACGATCTTCCAGTCCATCGGCCAGGCCCTGCACACCACCACCGCCACACGGCAGTCCCGCAAGGGCGAAATCTCCACCTGGAAGGCCCACGCCCCGGCGTTCGCCGGCAAGATGGCCGTCGAGTCCGCCGACCGCGCCATGCGCGGCCAGACCTCACCGGTGCCGATCTACGAAGGCGAGGACGGCGTCATCGCCTGGATGCTGGACGGCCCCGACGCCTCCTACACCGTGCCGCTGCCGACCCCGGGCGAAACCAAGCGCGCCATCATGGACACCTACACCAAGGAGCACTCGGCCGAGTACCAGGCCCAGGCGTGGATCGACCTCGCGCGCAAGCTCCATGGCGAGCACCCGGAGGTCACCGACCCGGCCAACGTGGCGTCCGTGCTGATCAAGACCAGCCACCACACCCACTTCGTGATCGGCTCCGGCGCCAACGACCCGCAGAAGTACAGCCCCACGGCCAGCCGCGAGACGCTGGACCACTCCATCCCGTACATCTTCACCGTGGCCCTGCAGGACGGCGCCTGGCACCACGTCGATTCCTACGCCCCGGAACGCGCGGCACGCCAGGACACGGTGGACCTCTGGCACAAGGTCACCACCGTGGAGGATCCGGAATGGACCCGCCGCTACCACTCACTCGACATCGCCGAGAAGGCCTTCGGCGGCACCGTGGTCATCACGCTCAACGACGGCACGGTCATCACCGACGAGATCGCCGTCGCCGACGCCCACCCGCTGGGTGCCCGGCCGTTCGCGCGGGAACAGTACGTGAACAAGTTCCGTACGCTCGCCGCCGGCCTGGTCGCCGAGGAGGAAATCGAACGCTTCCTCGCCGCCGCCGCCCGCCTGCCCGAGCTGGCCGCCGGCGAACTGGACCAGCTCAACATCCAGGCCGCCGCCGGCGTGATCGACCTGGCCGCCGCACCGAAGGGACTTTTCTAAATGCTGTACTCGAAGGTCACCCCGGAGCAGAAGCGGATCCGTTTCCGTGAGCTGCTGGCCTCCGGGACGATCCAGCAGTTCCCGGGCGCGTTCAACCCGCTCTCAGCCCGTCTGATCGAAGAAAAGGGCTTCGCCGGGGTCTACATTTCCGGTGCCGTGCTGGCCAATGACCTGGGCCTGCCGGACATTGGCCTGACCACGCTCACCGAGGTGGCCACCCGCGCCGGCCAGATCGCCCGGATGACGGACCTGCCCAGCATTGTCGACGCCGACACCGGCTTCGGTGAGCCGATGAACGTGGCCCGCTCGGTCCAGGAACTCGAGAACGCCGGCCTCGCCGGACTGCACATCGAGGACCAGTTCAATCCCAAGCGCTGCGGCCACCTCGACGGCAAGAACGTGGTGGATCTGGACACAGCGACCAAGCGCATCCGCGCGGCGGCCGATGCCCGGCGTGACCCGAACTTCCTGATCATGGCGCGGACCGACATCCGTGCCACGGACGGTCTGAAGGCCACGCAGGACCGCGCGAAGGCACTCGTGGAGGCCGGCGCTGACGCCATCTTCCCGGAGGCCATGAAGGACCTCAGCGAGTTCCAGGCCATTCGGGACGCTGTCGACGTGCCGATCCTGGCCAACATGACAGAGTTCGGCCAGAGCGCGCTGTTTACGGTGGAACAGCTCGCCGGCGTCGGGGTCAATATGATCATTTACCCGGTGACCCTGCTCCGTAGTGCCATGGGCGCTGCGGAGCGTACGCTGGAAGCAATTAAGGCTGATGGCACCCAGGAGGCCCAGGTCGGTAACATGCTGACCCGGGCGCGTTTGTACGACCTCGTTGACTACCAGGCGTACAACAGCTTCGACACCGGGGTTTTCAATTTCCAGATCCCGGGTCACTAAGCCCCGCATCGGACGTCCGGCTCCGGCCGGTTTCAACAGGCGACAGGAACAAAGGAGTTTCAGCATGGCTGAACAAGAGATCAAAAAGGGCCTCGCCGGCGTCGTGGTGGACTACACCGCGGTCTCCAAGGTAAACCCGGACACCAATTCGCTGCTCTACCGCGGCTACCCCGTGCAGGAGCTGGCCGCCAAGTGCAGCTTCGAGGAGGTCGCGTACCTGCTCTGGAACGGAGAGCTGCCGACCGTGGAACAGCTGGCGGAGTTCACGGCGCGGGAACGCGCCGGACGCACGCTGGACCCGGTGGTCAAGCAGGTCATCGACGCGCTGCCGACCTCGTCGCATCCGATGGACGTCTGCCGCACGGCGGCTTCCGTGATGGGCGCCCGGCACCCGCTCGCGGAGGACTCCTCCCGCGAGGCCAACCTGGCCAAGGCCGTGGACCTGTTCGCCGCGATGCCGGCGGTGGTGTCCTACGACCAGCGCCGCCGGCACGGCCAGGACGTGGTGGAGCCACGCGACGACCTGGGCTACTCCGCCAACTTCCTCTGGATGGCCTTCGGCGAGGAGCCGGTCCAGGAGGTCGTCGAGGCCTTCAACGTCTCGATGATCCTGTACGCCGAGCACTCCTTCAATGCCTCCACGTTCACCGCCCGGGTGATCACCTCGACACTCTCGGACCTGCACTCTGCTGTGACCGGGGCGATCGGCGCGCTCAAGGGCCCGCTGCACGGCGGCGCGAACGAGGCCGTGATGCACACCTTCGACGAGATCGGCATCCGTCCGGAGGAATCGCTGGAGGAGGCACACACCCGTGCGAAGGCGTGGATGGAGGATGCGCTGGCACACAAGAAGAAGGTCATGGGCTTCGGCCACCGTGTCTACAAGCACGGCGACTCCCGGGTGCCCACCATGAAGGCGGCCCTGGACAAGATGATCGCGCACTACGGCCGGCCGGAGCTGCTCGGGCTGTACAACGGGCTGGAAACGGCGATGGACGAGGCCAAGGCGATCAAGCCGAACCTCGACTACCCGGCCGGGCCCACGTACCACCTGATGGGCTTCGACACTCCGACGTTTACGCCCCTGTTCGTTGCCAGCCGCATCACGGGCTGGACCGCACACATCATGGAGCAGCTCGACTCGAACTCCCTGATCCGGCCGCTGAGCGAATACAACGGCGTCGAGGAACGGCACGTGGACTAGCTTCACGACCGTACGACGGCGGGCCGGTCACCTCTGGGAGGTGGCCGGCCCGTTTTTTTAGCCGCCGGGATTTGCGCAGCCGGGGTTTGCGCCGCCGGGGATTTGCGCCCGATGTGATTGTTTCGGGCGTATTTGCGCCGGGGCCCCTCAGCCCGCAGTGATCTTCAGCGAGGTGATCATGCGCTTGGCGTTCAGGTACTCCGGGGTCTGCATGTAGGCCCGGGCCGCGTCCAGCGAGGCGAACGTCTTGGCTCCCTGTCGGTTGGCGACTTCCTCCGTGCCTCCGGCGTTGACCTGGAACGCGTCGGCGAAGGAGTACATCGGAGTCTCGACGGGGCCGTTGACCACGTTGTAGAACATGCAGGTGGTGCCGTCCTGCCCGGCCGGGGTGCTGGTCAGCCCGTAGGACGCGGTGACGCGGTCCGTTTCCTGCAGCGCCCGGAAGGCGAACCTTGGCGTGACCGACCCTTTCGCAGGCTGGTACGGAAGATCGACTTCGACCACATCAAGCACCGTGTAGGGAACCGCGCCCTGACAGGCGCCACCGAGTCCGCCGTAAGGGCCCAGGTGCAGCGACGCCACCACCACACCGGCTTCGTTCGCGACATCAACATCCACGGCCCCGGCACCGAACGCCCCGGCAGGAGTGGAGACAGTCCAGGTGGCCGGGTGCTCGAAGCTGACCTTGGCGTCGGCGCTGGTGAAAGTCCGCCACGATTCGGTGGCTGTTGTGGATGATGGTGTGGCTGCGTTGGACGGTGCGGGCGCCGCAGCCGGCGGCGGTACGGGGGCCGACGTCGCGAGCGTTGGCGACGGCGCCGTCGTCGCCGGTGCAGACACTGTCGGCGCCACCTCGCTGGCCGTCGAGGCAGCGGGGGCCGTGGAGACCAGGTTGCCGGCCACGGCGATGCCCCCGGCGGCCGCCGCTGCGACCAGGGCAACGACGGCAACCACCCAGGGCCAGCGCCGCCGCGTTGCGGGGTCGTTCGTCAGCCCCTTGTCGTCCGGGTCCCTGCTGAGAAAGTCGTGATCGCTGGAGTCCATGCCGTGCCCCCAAAATGGTTCGTGTGCCGCTCGCCGCCGCGCCACCGGTAATCGCCGGATCGGCGCGGTGCCCTGTTCGAGCCTTAGGCTACCGCCCTGGCCGCGGCATTCCCCGCAGCACGATTCGAGCCGCTGAAAGTTTCGGTGGACGCTTGGCTCACCGCGGCGCTGAGGGATACCGGACCGAGGCCACCGTTTCGTTGTCCTCATTGAGGACCACGACCACGTCGATCCGTTCCCCTGCCAGCGCGGGAGGCAGCCAGTGCTCCGCGTCCTGCCACATCCGGGCCAGCGGAAGCGCATCGACCTCGAACCACTCCGGCGTGATTTCCGGACTCTCGGCGGGTTCGCCGTCCCACTGCCGGGCGGTGAAGAGGCGGCACGACATGTTCCATTCGGGCCGGGCGGGAAAGATGAACTCGACGACGCCGGCGTGGGCCAGGTCCTCCTGCAGCACCACGACACCGGCTTCCTCCCAGACTTCCCGGACGACGGCCTCGGCGTCGCTCTCCCCCGGCTCGAC
This sequence comes from Pseudarthrobacter sp. HLT1-3, assembly GCF_059383535.1. Classification (NCBI taxonomy): domain Bacteria; kingdom Bacillati; phylum Actinomycetota; class Actinomycetes; order Micrococcales; family Micrococcaceae; genus Pseudarthrobacter; species Pseudarthrobacter sp. HLT1-3. Next base: position 94,314 of record NZ_JBWZCJ010000019.1, read on the forward strand.
GTGGCCGCCGATGCCCACGATCTTGCCGATTCCGAAGCCGGTCCGTTTCAGGCCCAGCAGCACTTCGGTGCTGGCGCCTGTTTCGCGGAGCAGGAAGCAGAGAGTGACTGGCGTGTGGTTCATGGGATCAACCCTATAGCTGCGGCAGGAGACCCAAGCTATCCGGCGGGCGGGCCTTCGCCCACGAGCCGGGGCCGCAGTTCGACCGGAATCCCCTTGTCCGCGAACTCCTTGTCCATCGCCTGCTGCGGCGTGAGCCCCTTATTGTTCAGCGCCTGGAACTCCCAGTTGAACACGCTCGCCCATTCCTGCCGGAAGTCGGAGAGGAACCGCCCGTTCTGCAGTCTGCCGAGCTGGTACCAGGCGTTGCCGCCGTCGAGCTGGAGCGCCCGGACCCCTTCATCGGAGATGGAATAGGCGAGCCAGCCGTCGGCGCAGCCCAGCACCGTGTAGTAGCCCTGTTCGCTGTCGGGAACCGCTTTGATGACCCGTTGCTGGTCATTGCGCTGCTGGTCGACGTTGGCCATGGTGCATTCAACTCCGCCGGTGCTCAGGACGGCCCCTGCGGTGCCGGTGGAACTGGCGGTGGGGGCACTCGGCGAGCTCAGCGCGGGGCTGGCGGTGTCCGTGGGCGTCGGGGTGCCGGTTTGGGCCGGTCCGGGCGCCGGTTGCGGCATCAGATTGCCGCCGACAATGATGGCGCCAACGACGGCGGCACCGGCCAGGACGGCCGCGGCTGCAATCCGTGCGGGACTGCGCCGTGCCGGGGCGCGCCCGGCCAGGCGGACAACGTCCGGGTCCGTGGAGAATACGATCGAGCGGGCGGTATCACTTCCCGGTGCTGCGCCCGGCATTTCCACCCGCGGTTTGGCATCCTTCATGAGTTGTTCGATGCGGTCCATGGCTAGTCCTTCCGTGCGGTTATGAGATGTGGGGGTGCAGCATTCGCGAACGCCCGGCGTGCCCGGTGCAGGCGGACCGCCGCGGCCGAGGGAGAGCATCCCAAGGTCTGGGCCAGTTCGGCGGTGGTCAGCTCGTCCCAGTAGCTGAGCATCAGGACCTCGCGGTCCCGCTCCCTGAGCTTCACCAGCACCCCTGCCACGGCAGCCCGTTCTTCAGTGTTTGGCTCAGGGACCTGGCTGCGGGCCTCATCTTTCAGCCGTTCAACAAGTTCCTGCCTGCGCCGGCGGCCCTTGTACTCGTTGCCGATCACATTCCGTGCGGTCGCCAGCAGCCAGCCAATGCCGGGCGGCTCCGCCGGCTGCTTCTGCCAGGCAATCCTGAAAACATCCGCCGCAAGTTCCTCGGCCCGGTGCCGGTCATTAATGCGGCAGGCAATGTATTGGTAGACCCGCGCGGAATGCTGAGTGTGAAGGTCAATGAACGCTTGCTCCTTGGCAGCCAACATGGTGTTTCCCCCGGTTTACGGACGACATCCTCCTGATGATTAAGTGTCCCGTGAAGGGCGTTTTCTTACAGGGCCGAGCCATAAATTTCATAGTCCGCCCGGCTGCGGGGTGAATTTCCAGATCGCAATGCCGGCTATACAACCTCTGGCGGAGCGCACGGTCGCCGCTCCCCGGCCGCCGTTAACGGACCCGAGGACAAGTGGTATCAGACAGGCGCAATGACGGCTGCAGTTTCACAGATCTTGGTCCACGAACCCGACGGGCATCTCAACCGGTTCTCGTCACAGCTACAGCACGAAACCTGATTCTTTGACGCAGCTCGTCCTTTGACTCAGATCGTGCAGGCATCCCTTTCGCGGTGGATGGGGGCGGGTCGTGTCACGTGGCTCGGAGGGGCGTTATGGTCAACCCGAGGCGGGACCGAACGATCCTGCGGTCAGGCGTGGTGGGCGAGGAAGTGTTCCATGATGGATTCGTTGGGGGGCTCATAGAAGACCGGGTTCTCGGTGTCTGCGGCAATGAATGAGTGGCCGGCCGTGAGCAGGTGCCAGTCCGGGAAGGGGTCCGCGGGCCGTTCCTGATCCCGTTCCGGGAACGGATCCGGGGGTAGTTCCTGTTCCTGGTCCTGGTCCCGTTCGGGATCAGGGCCGGGATCCGGGGGCAGGGCGGAGTCCAGGTTAACGTCTGAATCGGGGTCCGGGTCTTGGTCCACGATGGCGTCCATGTCCGCGGCTGCATCTGTGTCCAGGATTCCGGGTGGCCAGTGGGGTGGTTCCCAGTCCTGTTGTTCGCTGGGGTAGTACCGTCCGGACGGGGAGATCCAGCCGGGCGGGGCGTCTTTGGTGGCTCCGGCCGGTGTCCAGGCTGAACTGTGTTTCAGACCGTGGTGCTTGCGGCACGGCCCGCCGAGGTTGGTGATCCCGGTGGTCCCTCCGTCGGCCCAGGCCAGGAGGTGGTCCGCGTCGTTGTCCAGGGAATGGTTGT
>NZ_JBWZCJ010000020.1:0-88840 GCF_059383535.1 Pseudarthrobacter sp. HLT1-3
CCATCCTGGAAATCGGAAGTCATCCACCGATTCTTCCAGCCCCCACGCCAAGGACCCGGAATATCACCCGGCGTTTTAACGACTACTGACCCACGCTCCTAGGTGGCGCTCGGGCGGACCTACTCGGTGGCCCTCGTGGGCCTGAACGGATGCATCGTTGACGTGGAGGCCGACATCGGCCTGCCAGAGCACTAGAGGACACATGTGTCGCCGGTAGGATCTCGGTTCGCGGCGGCCAGCCGCGACATTACCCCAGCAGGTGGTCCCAATGGCTATGGCTTGGCAGCGCCTTACACGCCGCCCAAAGCGTTGCGCATTGTCCAGAGTGCGGACGTGCGGGCCCGCTGGACCTTCGGTCGAGAGAGTCCGAGGCGGTGTCCGATTTCGGAGTCGGGGATCGCGTCGTCTTCGGAGAATCCGTAGGCGAGACGGCAGACGTTCTCTTCCAGGTCGGGGACAGCGGCGAAGGCGGCTTCGACAAGGAGCTTATCCTCGACGTCGTCGTAGCAGTCCCGGCCGATGATGGGTACGTCGAGTCGATGGGGGCCATCGCTGGAGCCGTCGGAGTCGTCGCTCGGGCCGGCCAATGGCTGAGGGCTCCGAACGGCCGTAAGAACGGAGATGAAGGTCTCCACGCTCATGCTGTACTGGGGAGCCAGGACGGCGCCCTTGATCGCGTCGCCGTCGGCCTTGCGGAGGATTGAGAAAAAGCGCTTCAGGGTCCGTCCGGGTACGTTCATGCAGACCGGTGCGACGGCGGCTGTACTCATGGAGTTAGCGACGTAGCCCTCCATCGTGGCGGCGAGCCTGGAGTGAGCGCCGTCCAGGTCGAAGGCGTAGACAGCTTCCAGGAATCCCTCGACGGCGGCCATGCGGAGGTCTGCCGCGAGGTCGGAATATCCGGGTCCGTCGGCCCAGGCGCCGCCGGCGTGACGGTACATGCCGGAGGCCTCTCGGAGCGTATAGGCGTAGGCGTAGAGGAGCTTTAGGGTAGCTGTCTCGTCGCCTGACTGCGCCGCGTAGATCGCCTCACGTTCCTCTTCCAGGTGAAGTCCGCCGGTCGTCACGCGGCGGTCGAAGATATCGGAGAGGGCTTTATCGAAGGTGGACATTTTCCTTTTCCATTCTAGCGCGAGGCGCCTTACGTGAGATTACCGGTAAGTACTGGTGATTGTGTTGTTATTGATACTTGAGAGGATATGGGCGTATGGCGCCTTGCGCTAGTGGCAGTAACGAGACTTGGAGCTGAAACCTTTCCGGCGCTCAGCGGCGGCTTAGGGCTGGCGGCGGCAGGGGGTGGTGAGTACTGCTGGGACGCCCCTTGCCGGCGACCTTTCCGCGGTCGGAGATGGCGAGCCGGGGGCTTGCCTGCGAGTCGTCAGGGTCGAGTCGATGGACGAGGTGGCCGTCCGGAGTTATGTCGGCGCCGTCAGGAGAGCGCGAAGGTTCGAGAGGTCACTAGGCGCTCCTGACTGGGTGGAGGGCTCGGGGAGATCTCAATGAAGAAGGTGTCGGGTTGGACCCTAGTACTCGCGCTGCTCGTGGCCTAGAATTGCGCCGAGAGCTCATGCAGTAGGGCGCCTCACGCAAGAAATATCGGTACACCTGGGGGGTATCACCGATGAACGAAATGGAACGGCCGGAGTCCTCTCGCGAGTCCGCGGAGGACGACCATGATCTGCTGGACAAGGTTCTTGATTGGTACGTCGTCCTCCCCGTACCCGAAGCTCCCGGCCACTGGATAGCCGTCTTTGCGGACGGCTCCTACGTAAGGAACTGGGTACCGTCCTAGGCGGCGGGCAACTTCCCCCGGCGTCGCGGCGGCATCGTCGTCGTAGAATTCCCCGGGGGCGTGCTTCAGTAGGGAATGCTCTGTCGACGAAGCCTCACGAGGAGCCTAACGAAGGTCTCGACTGTCACAACCGCATAGCCACCGCCGACGGGCTTCCGGATTCTTTCACGTAGGGGACGCCGCGGGCTCCCTGCCTTGACCGGCTGCTTCTCGACGCCGGCGCCGCGAGTCGGATGATGCCGCCCCGGACTCGTAGTTCTTTGACCCACCAACAAAGGGCAATATGCCATGAAGCTCGACGGCGTCGTTGCAGCCTTCCTGGTCGCGAATTGGCGACCATCCGGGTCAGCGGGCGTCACCCGCCATCCTGACAGTGCGGTCGGTGGTTGTTCCCGGGCAGTCCGGGCAGAGCCGGCCGAGGGCGCCGTTCGCGAAGGAGCGAAAGGCTCCGGGTTGCACAGGCGACCTTGCCAGCCTCCCGTAAGTCGCCTTACGCATATCCTCCCGGCTTAGGATTGCCGGGGGGCCGTGTCATGCGGGGGCCAGGAGCCGAGGCGCCCCGCTTCGAGGCCGCTGCCTGGGCCGGAAAGGCAATGACGCCAAGAATCTCGGCAATCTTAGCTGAACGGCGAGCGCCCATATGGGGCAGGATTTCCCGCATAATCTCGGCAGCCCGGAGGCCGGAGATTTCGGAGTGCCAGGTGGCCTTGACCGGCGCGGGGTGAAGGGACAACCGGAGCTTCGTGTCCATGAGGGACGCCGCGTGTCCGACGACGTCGCGGTCCGTCATTGCAAGGCGGATTCGGGGATACTTTCCGCGGTGGGCGTCGAAGGTGCCTTCGCCTTCCAGGAGCCCGGCCAGCCAGAGGAGATCGTCTCGGTCGCCGTGGATCATTTTGTGGGGTCCTTTCGGGGTAGCAGCCAATGGTCCATGCCAGGATGCGGATAGCATCGGCGGCGGTCGCCGTGACGTGGACGCCGTCCCTTTTTGTCGTTGGTGGGGACGAGCAAGAAGGGGGCCAGGGAAGGTCTATCTGCTCAGCCAGGGAGGGCCGGAGATCGATAGAGACGAAGTGACGCACTTACAACATTGCGTCACTTAGTCGTTCGAAGGCTACCTCCGCCGGCGCTCTGCTTCGCCGGCGACGAGGCTGGCGCGTTCAGATATATCGCGAAGGGCCACGGCGATCCGCTTGCGGTCTTTCGCGGCGAGGTCGTCAATGGCGATTCGGCGGAGGAAGGTCTGAACCAAGGCGGCGGCAGACTCGACGACCTCCGGGTCTGAGATAGGGGCTCCAGCACCGAAGAGGGCAAGGGTTCCGCTGTTGCGCTCGCGCTTCTCGACGGACCGCTCGCGGGGGCTCGCCGAGCGGAGACCAAGCTCTTCCAGGGCGTCGTCGTCCAGACGATCGCGAAGGACGTTTCCTGTGTGGTAGCGGATAGCCGCCTGGATTGTCGAGAGGTCGTCGCCTGGCACGCTCGCCTGACTCATGACCTCGCGTACCCAGCTCCGGTAAGCGTAGGTCCGGCCGAGCCAGTCTGGAGTTCCCTCGCGCGTGAAGAAGTGCTCCCGGGCCGATATGAAGGCGCGAGCGGTCTCACGGAGTGTCTCGGTCCGCTCGTTGGCCGCGACTGTGTAATAGCGTCGCAGTGAGCTGACGGCCTGGCTCTGCAAGTCGTTTAGCGCGGTAGTGGAGTTCATGTACCCACGGTAAACCGAGCGAGGCGTCTTACGCTAGTCGTCAAGACACGAAAAGCGACCCGTCGTAGCCCACAAATAGGAAGCAGGAGCGGGACATTTTTCCAGAGATCCAGTAGATGGTCGGGACGTCGCCTGCTTCCCTTGCCAGAGTCCGGACCCTTTCAATGGATCGCAGGTAGGGGCTACGACGTCGACGGGATTGTGGTCTTGGTCCCGCGTCTCCCGGCAATTTTCCGGGGTTACCCACATAGCGTCCCGGACGCCTGCGCCGGGCCCCTTCCGCCGCGCAAGCTGGAGTCATGAGTGCTAAGGAACTGCGGGGCCGGCGCGGGGAGGAACCCGCCGCCGGCTACCTCGAAGCCCAGGACAAGCGGATTGTTGACGGTCAGTGGCGGTGCACCGAGGGCGACATTGACTTTGTCGCACTCAACGGCGACACCCTGGTGATCGCCGAAGTGAAGACACAGAAGTCCCCAGCCTGCGGGCATCCTATTGAAACGGTGAACGTAAAGAAACTGGAGCGGCTGCTCCGGCTGGGCTCCGCCTCGTGCCGCGCCTATGAAACCCGTGGGCGACTGCGTCGGGTCGGCGGGATCGCCGTGCTTGACGACGGGCCCGGCGACCCCGCCGTGGAACATCGCAAAGAGGTGGGCTAGGTGGCGCTCGGCAGGACCTACTCGGTGGCCCTCGTAGGGCTGAACGGTTACATCGTTGAAGTGGAGGCCGACATCGGCCAGCCAATGTCGACTAGATGACACATGAACTGCGAGTTAGGGCGAGTTGCCTGGCTGTCGTAGGCAGATCTTACGCTTCTGTTGAGTGGCTGAGGATGCGGAAGCAAAGGGCAAGCCGTTGGAACTGTACTATCTCTACATGACTGGGGGCGCGCCGACGACGGTGCTTAGAGGATCGCCGCAGCGTGGCTTTAACTTGATGGAGCAATTTCAGCTTGGCTACATCAACGCTATTGCGGCTGCTGCCGGATGCAACATCGCAGGGACACCGTCAATCGACGAGGGAGTTGACCTTATACTCTCCCATCGGTCGGATTCTCATCTTCGGACGGGCGCGGTGTACTTGGAGCTACAGCTCAAGAGCACAAGTCAGTTCGTCGATCAGAATTCTGATCATGTCTCGTCGAACATGAGAGCCGATCGCTACCAGGAATTTATCAGCAACAACCCCAGCATGGACCGGATCGTTGTGGTGATGTCGCTGCCGTCGGATCCAGCGGAATGGATGGAAGCTACTCATGATCAGCTAGCACTTAGGCACTGTTGCTACTGGGTAAATCTCCGGGACGCTGATCCGTCCAGCGCGGCCAGACCCACGTTTCGCGCACCAAAAGCCAACATCTTTGATGATGTTGCACTGTGTGGCATTATGCAGCGCATAGGACAAGGCGGGCAGCCATGAATGCATTCGTACCCTCTGACAAGGTAAATAGCCTTTTGTCCATGCTGGAACGCTTCCACTGGTTCCGTGCTGAGGGCGCGCCCGGGAGGTTTGACGTCTGGCGGGAGGCTGAAGGCCCGGGCGAGATCGTGGTTCCTTTGGACGCCGAGAGGCCGGACTTCGATCGCCTGCTTGCGAGGGCGGAGGACGAAATGGTCCTACGCTTCGGTAGCGAGGCAAAGCACGTTCAGGAGCTCTTTCGCGTCAAAGAATCCGCTGCCCTCGATGAATCGCAGTGGCAAAAGGAAACGCCATTCGACGCCGGGCTAATTCGTTGGAGCGACGGAGAGCTTCTCTACGCTTCCGCCCGATCGATGCTCATTGCCTCGGCAAAGTCGACGCGAGAGGCGCGGATGTACCACGGAAACGCAAGCGCCTTCATTGCTAAGCAGTTTATTGATGACTCTTTTATGGGTCAGACAGCAATCGGTAGCTACATCATCACGGCCCACACCCAAGCTGCGAAGAAGTTCTACCTGACGAAACGCTCCGAGGACGTTTCAGTTCAACGCCCCCGCCTTGCGGAAGCTGTAAGTGGACGGGAGATTCTGAATACGTTTGAACGATCCCTGGACTTGGCACGCCGTTGCCTCGACGAGTACAGGTCGAAGCCGGTCACTGACATGTTCGTCGAAGCTGTCGATGAGGGTCTTTCCTACGAGTTCGTCAAAGCGCTGGGCGATGTCACTCGGAATAGTGCCTCAGGGATTCAGGTGCTCCGTTACAGCAGCACAGGTCCCCGGCCCGTGAAACGGGAGTTTGAGTTCATTCCATCAGAAGCACAAGTCCTTGACAGGGTGGCGGTTAGGTTCGCACAGACCCCCCAGTCGCAAGAAGTAACCCTCGTTGGAGAGGTTGTTCTACTCAGCCACGCTTCAGCTACTGACGTGAGGGTGATTCGCCTTGTCATAGAGAGTGGCTCTGCGGCGAAAAAGGCGCGTGTCCGGCTAACTGCCGAACAATATCGAGTAGCGCTGGCAGCCCACGCAAGCGACGCGATGTTGAAGGTTTCCGGCCGCTTGGAGCGAGAAGGAAATTTTTATTGGCTATACGACGCGGCGCAGGTGGAAGTTGTGCCCAACGAAAACGCCGACCGAGTCGACTATGAGCATGGAACTCTCTTTTAGGTCCTGCTGACCCGGCGACGTCAAAGCACCGCAAAAAGGCCCCTCTCGCGGCCCAGGGCATAATGCCTGGGCTGGGAGAGGGGCCTTTTGTTATGGGCGGGGAGGGGCTTAGCCCAGGTCGTTAGCGGCGGCCTCAATGTCGTAGGGGTCGTATGCCTCTGCTTCCTGGTCCTGGTACTGCTTCTTGTTCCCGTACTTTGGCGCGATCGTGGCTTTGATCCGCTGGACCTCGGCGAGCGCGGCCCGGCGCGCTTCGTCGGCGGCCCGGTCCTGTTCGATATCGGCTTCGTCATTTATCCATGCCAGGTGGACCTCAATCCAAGTGTGCAAAGCTCTGGTATACGCCTCAACGGCGGCCTTGTGCTCTTCTGTTGCTGTAGTTGTAGTCATTTGGGCATCATGCCACAGGGCATGTCCTCCCCTGACCACTGCGGGGCGTTTGTGTCTTGGCTCGTCTGTGTGGCCGCGTCAGTGCGGGCGGTAAGCCAGGCTTCGTGCCGGGCGTTAAGCTTCGTGCAACGCCGACAACGGCTGTTCAGGCGGCCGCCTGGGCGGGTCCGGAACTGAGACCGGAGCCTGGGCCCGCACTGGGCGCACTCTTTGATCTCGGGAGGGGCGTCGGACATTTAGCCATTCTCCTTCAGGGTGGATGCGTAGTGTTCGGCTGTCCGCTGGGCCAGGCGGGCCACGGCGCCCGCGTGGGCGTCCATCACGTCCTGGCCGCGCCCGCGAGCCGCCTCACGCGAGCGGGCGACGTCTGGGTCGTCCGAGATCGCGTCGAAGGTCGCCCGGAGGACTCCAGAAGACGCCAGGGTGACGGGGTTGACGGGGATCGAGGCGAGCCCGTCGAGGAAGTGGAAGTCGCCAGGCTGGCCGACCAGGGCCCGGCCCTTCGTCTTGCGGCCCGCCATTAGTTGCGGCCGCCGTACTTGCGATCTCCGGCGCCGTAGGTGCCACGGCTCCGGCCGCGACGCTGGGGCTTCGAGTCTTCCTCGTCGGGGAGGCGAAGGGACGCGACCAGGCGTGAGAAGACCACCTGCTGGTGACGGCCCTCGACGATTGCGGGGTGGGCCTTGACGCCCTGGGGGCTCGTTATGGTGACTCCCTCGGCGCGGACGACGACGTCCAGGGCGTCCAGGCGATCTTTCACTCGGCAAGCCTCGACCAGGAGGACGGCCTCCTGAGTCTCGAAGTCGAAGCTCTCGGAAAGCTCATTCCAGAGGGCTAAACCGGCCTCGCCGAGGTCTGCGGGCGGGGGCGGCGTGGGTGTTTCGGGGTCCATGTCGGGCCTTTCGTGGGGGAGGACGGAATAGGGCTAATAGGTTCAGATCAGGTCGACGGCGAGACGCTGAGCCCATCCGGGAACACCGGAAACCTTTAAGGAGTCCTCCCCCACGTAGGGGTCGGGGTCTCGGCGTCTACGTGGCGGCCGGGGGCTAGCTGGAGTACGCGCTCGGCGTGCGGACCGAGCCGACGTACCCGCCGCTCATGCCTGACGCGGCGCGCTTGATCTGTGCGACCTCGCGCGCTGTCAGGTACACGCCCGACGTGTCAGTCAGGCCAACACTGTGCTCGCCCAGGCTCTCCTCGGTCATTCCGCGAGGGTTGTCGAACTCACGGCGCGCGGCCTTGAGTACGACGAGCACGACGACGGCGGGCGCCGAGGTCGACCAGGTCTCGCCGAGAGAGGGCGAGACCTCAGCGAGAGCCAGCGTCGTGGCGTCCTCTAAGGCCGCCGTAGCGCGGGCCTGGGCCTCAGCGAGGAGGGTGCCCTCTGGTACGCCCAGGCGGGCCTCTAGGGCGGCGAGGGGTGGGGGCAGCGCCGGCATGGCGGGGGGTCCTATCAGTAGATCCAGCGGGGGATGCGGTAGAGCGGGGCTGGGGGGTTGCTCACGTCGCGCCCGCCAGGGCAGCCAGGAGGCGAGGCGTGGGCCGGGGGCCGGTGAAGGTGGGCCGGGGCGCCGAAGCGGGAGCAACGGGCCTGGGGGCCGGAGCGGCAGGGCCAGGGCGGGGAGCGCGGCGAGGAGCAGGGGCGCCGTCGCGAGCGGCGTAAGCCCCGGCCGCGCGCGACCGGTGGAGGTCGCACTTGTAACGCTCGCCGATCGGCCCCTCGCATCCGCGAGCCTCACAGATACCCGTCCGGATCGCCTTCTGGCGGAGCGCATGATTAGCGCCGCGACGGCAACTCAGGCAACGCGCCTGGGGGCGCCAGGTCTCGACAGTGTCGTGGCCCTCCTTGAAGTGATCCTCCGGCCAGAATCGGCGGCACCTAGGGCACTGGAGGAAGCCCTCGCGGGCAATGAAGGCCGGGGAGGTCTTTCGCTCGACGGCGGCCCAGACGATCTCCGGGTAGGAGTCGGACTCGATGTTACGGACGTGGAACTGAGGAATGGTCATGGTGTAGAGCTCCTAGGGGTTGGGAGGGTTAGAACGGGCGCACGGCACGGGCCGGGCGATAGATGAAAGTGCCTTGGAACTTGCGCGGCTGGCCCCAGCGGGCGGAGGCCGCCGAGCGGAGATCCGTCGTGGAGAGGTCGCCGGGATGCCCGGCGGAGGCGTAGAGGTCAGGGAGGGCACTCCGGAGGAGCTTGTCCTCGCCGTCCAGGGACGCCCAGAAGGGCTCCAGGAGCTTCTCCAGGGGGAAGACGTCCAAGTCCGTAGGGGCCGGGAGAAGGGCACGGAGAGCCTTCAGGAGGAGCACACGAGCGCCGGACGAAGCGCGGACGTCGCGGGCCGTCGAGGCGAGCGCGGAACGGTGGTCGGCCCAGTCGTCGGAGTAGCCGGTACGGTCCTGGGCCAGTGCGTTGGGCGCGTCCACGGCGACGCGGATACCCTTCGCCAGAGCACGCGCGCCGATGGACGACGCCTGGAAGATCTCCTCGGCGACCTCGTAGTCGTCGGCGGCGGCGTGGGCCTCGGCCTGGAGGCGGTCCGTCTCAGCGTCCAGGAGGGCCTCGTGGGCCATGAAGAGGTCCGAGCGGGATCTCGTCGAGTGGAGGGTCTCAGCGGCCATCTGGAGGGTCACAGAGGCGAGCCTGGCGACCTCATGGTCGTCGACGGGCTCGTCCAGGATCGTGAAGCCGGAGCGACGCTGGTAGCAGAGGCCCCGGCGGGAGAGGTCCTGGGCGAGCGCGCGCATGGGGAGCAAGCCGACGGGCCAGGAGCCACGGCGGAGAGCTACCAGTGGGGGGAGCGGGGACGGCGAGGAGGACGGGGCGGCGGCCCAGCCGAGGAGGGAGGGAGTAGACATTGCGGGGTTCCTTCAGTAGGGGTTGGGCGTTGCCAGGGGCTAGAGGAGCTAGCCACAGCTAACCGGGAAGGCTCCAGGGCACTACGGCCGCTGGCCGCCTAAGAGGCGGAGCCTCTCCGGCGTATTGCAAGTTCATTAATAGGGCGAGATCGAAAGGGGAAAGTGCCCCTCTATGCCCCTTGCGTGCCCCTCGTTTAGGCCCTAGATCTAGTGGAAAGGGGCAAAAGGGGCAGGAGGGGCAGCTATGTAGAGAAAACAAGTAGAACCAACTCAGATAGGTACTAGTTACGTCACTGCGTCACTGCCGAGAAGGGCGGCCGCTTCCCTGGAGAGCGCCGAGAGGATCGCCGGGTCGGCGCCGACGGCGAGGGCCTGGGTCTGGCGGGCCAGGAGATCCTCGACCAGGGCCGAGCGCGTGTCCGCGAGCTCCTGGGCGGCGGCATGACGCTGGCGCATGGCACGGTGTTTACACGCTGGGCGGCAGTACATGGAGCCGAGGCGCTCGGCTTCGTAGTCCGTGCGGCAGAGGACGCATTTTTCGAGCAGGGGCATGGGTGCCTTCCAGGGTCGTGCGACCCGTAGGGGGTAAAAGGGGGGCTGGGGCCCCTCCTGGAAAGGAAGGGCCCCAGCCTTGACCGACTAGGCGGTCGTGTTGACCTTTACGACGGCGCCGCCCGGAACTTCAGTCACGGTTGCGGAGCCAGCCACGAAGCCGACGTCGCCCTGCTTGGCGCCGACGTCGGCGGTACGCTCGGCGCGGTACAGCGGGAGGATGCCAGCGCCCACGAACGTCGAGACGATCGACCGCTCCTGGGTCATGTTTGCGTCGTAATCGCGCAAGTAGCGGAGGGAAATACCTTCGCCATTCACGGTCTGTCCGAAGGCGACGCCCGACGGGACGACCGGGGCACGGTGGGCGAGGTAGAGGGCCTCGCGGGTCATGAAGATAACCTCGCCCGGCTGGACGCGGCCGCTCTCTACCGTCTCGAAGCCGCGCACTCGGCCGAGTGAGCCGCCGCGCAGAGCGTCGGCGCTACCGGTCTTGTCGAAGTCCAGGGCGCCGGAGTCGAGAAGGTCGTCCGCGACGTCGGAGCCGATAATGGCCACAAGGTCAGCGGCGGCGACGTCGATGCCTTTGGCGCGGAGCGCGGCGCGGCCAGCGGTGAACAGCTTGATCGGGTCAGCGGCGGAGTAGGTGATCGCCGGGTCCTCGGCGATACCGGCCAGGACGGCCTCGATCGTGGACTCGATCTTGTCCACGACGGCGTCGACCTGAGGCTTCAGCGCCTGGCGGGAGAAGTCCTGGATATTCAGGGACAGATCGTACTCGGAAATACCGATCGCGGAATACGCGTGAGTATCGAGCTTTACCGGCTCCTGGCTCTCAGCCAGGGAGTCCAGGACGATCGCGTTGGTGACGTCGTCCAGGGCGCGGGAGTGGGCAGTGAGGGCGCCGGGCACGTTCAGGAAGACAGTGTCGCCACGGCCTTCCTTGAAGGCGGACTCGTCGTACTTGGCGACCAGCGAGGCGAGGCGGAAAGAACCCTTGGCGAGGGCGACGGCTACGTCGGCGACCTGCTGGGCATTGTATGGGGCAAAGGTGTTGGACAAAATGGGCTCCTTAGTGAGCAGGGGGGGATGGGGTGAAGAGGGGTTTCCGCACTCGCGGCGACACTCCACGCCCGGACCGGCCATGACGGGAGAAGTCGAAAGGGTGCGCCGAGAACGACGCGGGTACGCCAGGGGAGGCGCGGGTCCGGGCGACGTGTCTGGGAGCGCCGGGCTCCCGCCGCGAGACCTGCTCGCGTCGACGTCGTTCGGAAATATGGGGCGGGGTTGGAGTTGAAGACGCGGGCGGCGCTCGACGATCGCCACAGGGCAGAAACGATCGGAGCAGACACGCGCCCGCGCCTTCATTGCTTGCCGGGCACAACCCCTAGAAGGCCACAGGCAAGCGCACCCGTCGCTGGAAGGAATAACGGCGACGGGAGGGCGGGGCCCCAGGCGCGCCCGCTTCGCGCTGGACGAAGGTGTGAGTGCGGCGGGCGAGCCTGGGGGCTGGAAGAGCTAGGCTCTCCCCCTCCATAGGAGGAGATGGGAACCTTTATTCGTCGCGGGCCATTCGGGCGAGACGCCGGGCCTTGGCGGTCGCGGCCAGGGCCATGCGTTCCTCCTGGGAGAGCTTCGCGAGGCTCTCAGAGAGCCGCTGGCGGGCCTCCAGGCGCTCCTCCTGGATCAGGCCCGCCTCGTATGTTTCGACGCGGTTGCGGGCCGCCTCAGACTTCTCCCAGGCGGCAAGCCGGTGCAAGAGGGGCTTGCCGTGGACCTCGTCGAAGGCGCCGGAGACGGGGACGATGTTCTCCTCGAAGGCGAGCTCGTCGGAGGCGTACCTGGGCGACGACCAGGAGAGGTCGGCGGAGCGGTCGGCGATGAGGCGGTGAGCCTGGCGGAAGCGTTCGATGCGGTAGGCCAGGTGGCGGCGGTTGTTGTAGCGGCGGCGGCACTCGCCGGGATGGGTCACGGCGGGGCGGCCGCGCTTACGGGGGTTGCGAGGGGGGAGGGCGGCGCCACAGTAGCGGCAGAGTAGAGGGTCCATTGTGTAGAAGTCGATTCGGGGGTCGTCGAATGGGTGGGCGGGGAGACCAAAGCTCCCAATAGAGGAGGGGGACGGGGGCCTCCAACTACTCAGGGGAAGGGGCACTTTCTTTTTAGAGGAGTGAAAGTGCCCCCATGTATAGAGAGGGCCAGGGGCTCGCGTCTGCTCACTTTTCGGGCAACGAGTTTGGGTTTTTCTCGGGCGGCGGGCCCGCGAGTGACGCAATGACGGAAGTTACGTCACTTCGCCTCAGTTGTTAAGAGAGAGAGATCCTGGAGGGCTAATACAAAGTGACGTTCGTTCCGTCATTGCGTCACCGGAAAAGCCCTTCTCGGCGTCGGCAATGTGTTTACACGCCTCCGCACGCGGCGCCGACGGCGTCTCCGGCGTTTACACGCGGGCACGACAAAGCCCCGCCTCCAGGAAGGTGACGGGGCTCTGGTTATTCAGTCTGGGCGGCGGCCTCCCGAAGGATCTGCTCGGCGGCCCGGACCACGCCGGAGAGCGGGCGATCCATCGGGGCGCCTTCCGGCGTCCATCTGGGGTGCCTGGGCTCGGGGGTGGGCGGGATGCTCGGCTCAGTCATTACGCGCGGCGTCCGCTAGTTCCGCCTCGACGTCGGGTTCGCTCCAGCGCCAGGGAATGTCCAGGCGGTCCCAGTCGATGATCTTCGACTTCGTCAGCATGGGTCGGACAACGATGGGGCCCACGAGCGCCGAAGCCAGGAGCGCTCGCCGACCGTGGACGTCGCGGGCTTCCCAGGCTTCGGCGAAGCTCTCGCCGGTCTCGACCTGCTCGACGACGGTCTCGACGGGGATCGTCTCCAGGAGCTCGCGCCTAGCGCGGAGCATGGTCATACGGTCGACCAGGGCCGCGAAGTCCGCGTCCGGGGCGCCCATGAGGGCGGCGGTCTCCTGGATCGCTTGCTCGACCTCGGCAAGCTCGCCGGTATCGCGGGAGGACTCCCGGACCTCGACGACCTCGAAGGAGCCGAAGACTGCCAGGAATTGTCCGGCGACGTACTCCTCCGTCCGGTCGGCGGAAATGCTCACCTTCGCCGGGCAAGCGCCCATAGGAGCGCCGCAGACATAGCGGTAAGCCTTTGAGCCGTCGGCGCGCTTGTCGCCCTCGCCAGCCCGCATAATCCGGCCGCAGGAAGCGCAAGCCAGGTGCCCGGAGAGGAGACGGGAGGCGCGCTTGCGGCCAGCGCGGGCCGTCCGGCCCCAGTCGCCACGCGAGCCCAGGAGGGAGCGGACCTGGCGCATATCGTCCGTAGACACGATGGGCGGCCAGACCTGCTCCGGGAGGCCGTCCTCGCCGAGGAGGGGGCGGTGCGTCCGGGAGGAGTCGCCCTTCAGGCGGTGCGTCATGTAGCCGAGGAGGCCGTCGCGTTGCATGACGTCGGCCACGGTCGAGCCGGTCCACTTCTCGGCGCGGCGAGGGCGGAGGCCCTCCTCGTTCAGGATCTTCGCCGTCATATAGGCCGACTTGCCGTCCAGGATCAGCTCGAAGGCCCTTCGGATCGTCTGGGCCTCTTCCGGGTGGATCTCCAGGGCGCGGCCGTCGCCGGACTCGTGCGGGATGGGCCGGTAGCCGAAGACGGGCTCGCCAGAGTGGCGGCGGGTCTCGCGTTGGTACTTCCGTGCGGAGCTCACGCGGGCCTGGACGTTCTCCCGCTCCATCCGGCCGACCTCGGAAACGAGGGAGACGTGCATTCTCCATATCTGGGCGTCCGAGCGAATGCCGTCGCCCATTGCCACGAAGAGCGCCGGATCGCCGGACGCGGCGCGCTCGTCGATCACGTCGACCAGGTCGGCGACGGCGCGGACGCCCTGGCGGCTCCAGCGGTCGAACTTCCAGACTGCGATAACGTCGGCGGCGCCCTGGCGGAGCATATCCAGGGCCAGGTCAGCCTTCGCCCGGCGCTTGCCTCCGGAGAGTCCGTCGTCGGTCAAGACTCGGACGACGTCCCAGCCCTCGCGGACGGCGAGATCGCGAAGGTCCTTCTCCTGGCGGACAATAGAGGTGGACTCGTCCGTAGTTACGGAGAGACGGAGATACAGGACGGCCCGTTGCGGGGCGGATTTGGTCATGTGTCAACTATGAGGCATCGGCCAGACCTTGCCGGCCTTCATTATCCTGGGTCTGCCGGACGCCTCGCTTAATGAGGCCAAGGAACGGATCCGCTCGGCCGCCCAGAACTCCGGAATTCCACTGAGTCGCCGGAAGATCACGGCCAACCTCATTCCGGCGTCGTTGCCCAAGCGAGGCTCCGGCTTTGATCTGGCCATCGCCATGGCCGCCCTGCTGGCTGCCAACGATGTGCGGTCCACCGGCCGGACAGTGTTCATCGCCGAACTGGGACTGGACGGCAGGCTGCGCCCCGTCCGCGGGGTCCTTCCCGCCGTCATGGCTGCGGTCCGGGCCGGCTACACCGACGTGGTCGTGGCGAAGGCAAACGCCGCCGAGGCGGAGCTGGTGCCCGGTGCGCGCGTGCTGGGCTACGCCACGCTTGCCCGCCTGGCCTTCGATTTCGGAGCCGATCCGCTGGCGCTGGCGCTGGACTTTGAACCCGAGCCCGAGCCCGGTGAGGCGGATGCCGCCGACTCGCCGTCCGTCACACCGCCGGATATGCGGGACGTCTCCGGGCAGGGGGACGCCCGGAAGGCTTTGGAGGTCGCCGCCGCCGGTGCCCACCACCTATTGCTGACTGGACCGCCGGGAGCAGGAAAAACGATGTTGGCGGAACGACTTCCCGGGCTCCTGCCGGACCTGGCGGACGCCGAGTCCATGGAAGTGACGGCCATCCATTCGCTCTGCGCAGTGAACTCAGCCTCACTTCAGCTCGTGCGCAGGCCGCCATACGAGAACCCGCACCACACCGCCACGGCGGCGGCGATCATCGGTGGCGGCTCCGGGCTGCCGAGACCAGGGGCCGCCTCCCGGGCCCACCGGGGCGTCCTGTTCCTGGATGAGGCCACGAATCTACTGCACCCCACGGTGCAGGTCAACAGTGGGAGGCCCCCACTCATAGCCTAGATAGAGCAAAGGCGCTGACGGCGGAGATCAGAGAGGATGCCATAACGCTAACGAACGTTATTGCCAGATCGCCTTCCAGTCCGAAGAGCTTTGGCGGGTCGCGAAAGAGACTTCCAGTTGAGCGCTCCATCTTCTCTAACAAGCGCTTACGTCGAATCACCCTGAGCCAGACGATGCCAGCGAAGAACAATACGCCTGTTAGGCTCGCGACAAATATCATCCAGATGTCCATGACTGTAAGGGTAAGCCCAGACCTGAGCTTGACGCGGCTACTAATCCACCCTGTTGGTACTCTTGCTTGAGGATTCATACCGATGATGGGGGCAACCTTGAAGGTCTTTATTAGTTGGTCTAAAGAGCGCAGTCTCATCGTGGCGAAGGCGCTCCAAGACTGGCTCCCTCAAGTGATCAACCAAGTGGAACCATGGATGAGCGCCGTCAGTATCGAATCAGGGAAGCGATCACTTCACCAGATAAGCGAGGCCCTTGAGGCCACGAATTTCGGCATCATCTGCGTGACGCCGGAGAACCAGCGCGAAACCTGGTTGAACTTCGAGGCCGGCGCGCTGTCCAAAGCCGTAGAGGAAGCAAACGCGAGTGCGATCCCACTCTTGATTGGTTTTAGTGACTTCAAGACTCTGGTGTCGCCACTGAACAGCTTTCAAGCCCATATGGGCAGCAAGGAAGACCTGAAGAAGATCGTCCATGCTATTAACAACGCTCTCGGTCCGGATAAACGGGAAATCGCGCCGCTAAACAAAGCCTTCGAGATGTGGTGGCCCGAGCTGGAAGTAGAGCTGGAAAAGGCGACCGACTGGAAAGAGCCAGACAATATCGATGCTGATCTCGTAGAAGCGGATGCGGATCGACGTGTTGACCAGATGGTCGAAGCCGTAAAGACGATGCAGCTTCAGATGGATCAGATACTCAGTCTCCTTCACTCTTCGCCTGCCATCTACAATCCCAAAAGGGCTGCCCTTATCCGGATGCTTCAAGAGGGTCGATTTACACCGGAGATGATTCAGGAAGCATCTGTCTCCGATCACGAGCTCAGAGAACCGGACTACCAAGAAGTCCGGAGAATCCTCCAGGAAGCAGGCCACGAGGAATGCACGATGTACCCACAAGCGGGGGCTATCGGTTTACAAACGAAGGCACCGGTGGATGCTGACACTCAACTGAAGGTGACGGACTTCCTTACCGCCGCCCAACCTGATGTTCGCACCGTCAACTTCCTGCTTTACGAGGTGTAGCCATTGCTAGATGACGAGAGTGCAGCCGGCGATGAGCCCATAGACGGTGGAGCATCATCCATAGAGAGCTGGGGGAGCGAACCGCTGTGTACGTTCGATCCAGAGACAGGCTTCCAGATCAATCCGCGGACAATTAGTGAGCTTCGCTGGTACACACACTTGAGTCGTGCCGATGACGGCGATGAAAGCTTGCTACAGTCCAGAAATGACGACTGACCTTACGGCTGAAGCAGACAGACTCGCTGATGTATGCCGCGCGACCTTCGGCGATGAGACTAAGTGGATCTCAGCGGACGGCTATCCCAACAGTTTGGCCCTGTGCATCATCGACTCCCTCTTCTCTACCGGGTCGCATTACACGAGCGTCATCAACGTGGTCGCTGAGTACTGCAAGTACCGAAGGAGCCAAGGCGGCGATCCGTACAGGGATGGAACGCAGGAGTTGTTGACTACCTTCGAAGAAGCAGGTGGCAGTGCCGGGTGGGCAAAACTTGTAGACAATCACAAGCCCGCTCACACCAAGCCAGGCGCGCTTTTGAAAGCTGAAGTTATCCTCCGGGCCGCCAAGACTCTAAAGGCTCTCGAAATTATGACGCTCACAGACCTTCGCCAGCGGCACGCTCAAGATGACTACCTCACATCAGTTAAGAAGGCGTGGCTAAGGCTTCCGAGTCAGTCGTCAGGAGTGACGTTCAACTACTTCCTCATACTTGCCGGCTTCCAGTCCGTGAAGCCTGACCGTATGGTGATCCGCTTCGTTGAAAAACACGCTGGCCTTGAGGGCAAGCAGCTCACGCCGATGCAGACGGCCGAGCTTATTACACGGGTAGCAGAGCTGTACCCGACGCAACCCAGAAGGCTGGACCACATCATCTGGCGGCACGTTTCGGGGCGAGAGATCTTCCGTCCGGATGAGCTGAACTAGCGCACCTGGTTGGTAGCCTTACCTGAGTTGTTAGAGCGAGCATGGGATAGGTCTTGAAGGTTTTTATTAGTTGGTCCGGTGAAAAGGCAAAGGACTTCGCATTAGAGCTTCGTGACTGGCTGCCGTTCGTGATCCACGATCTCGATCCGTGGGTGAGTGATGCAGATATTGATTCAGGCTCTATGTCGATGCAGGACATTCACACGCAACTCGCCGAAACAAAGTACGGAATCATTTGCACGACTGCAGAGAATCAGGCGAAACCTTGGATCAACTACGAAGCTGGAGCCCTCTGGAAGTCCGTAGATCAGCAATCCCGAGTGGTCCCGCTCCTCATAGATTTAGAGATCGCAGACGTGCAAAGTCCTCTAAAGAACTTCCAATCACGCGTCATTACCCATCGGTCGACGCGGCAAAGTGAGTTCCGCAAACTCATCGAATCCGTCAACAATGCCCGGACGACCCCCGTCGCTGCCGCTGTCCTTCAAGAATCGTTCCTGACGCAGTGGTCGAAGATGGAAACCATCATCGACCGGATCGCCAATAATAACTACGCGTACAAGGCGAGAATGAGCGCTGTAGAAAGAAAGCTCGAAGACATCAATCAAACTGTCCTGAAGATCGCAGAAGAACAGCGTGTGGCGGCTCGCGCGACGACCGACAGCCTTGATCAAGTACTGGATCGGAAGTCCACGCTCGCCTACGGTTCGTTCTCAGAGCAGATGGCTGGTCTGCGTGCAAAATTGGAGAACGTCGCCAACAACAGCCTTATCGCTCGTGGTTTCAACAACCGGGTTCATGTCGAGAGGGTAGATTCGCGCAACTACGTCGTCTATTCGGCTGACATGTTGCCCGATGAGGTGAAACGCGCCTTATCAGATGCGGCGAAATCAGTTCCACATCCTGTGAACTTTGAGTACCTACTGACTATGCGCGACGAGCCAGATGAAGACCCAACGCACTTGTGATCCTAGGATCTGGTTGTCAGCATGGCGCTGATAGCAAGGAGTGCCGCAGCTTTCGAAACTTTCAACGAAACACCACTGGTTTTAGTGGACTTCTCTATGTAGGTGATGAGGCTAAAGCTTTGCATTGCCTAGTCTACGAGTTATATATGTTCTTCATTGCTATCTATTATATCAATTATCGTATTGACAATAAATAGCATTCCCTCATAATGACGGCATAAACATTTGCACCGGGCATTTGTTTGCACATTAGGAGAGTGATTGCATTGGCCTACGTGTCGAAGCGCGTAAGTGATCTGACTGGGATTGAGGCAAACGACAACGAGTTCATTGATCTCGTTGTGCGCGCCGCTCCTGGGCTTGACCAGCCCGTAAAGCTGGATGTCCTGCCCGATGAGATCAAGGGTCTCAAAGGCGCAGGCGAACTGGTCATCCTTGAAGTCGGTAGGAACGGCGACAAGGACCAGCTCATTGTCACGCTGGCGGAGTGGAAGAAGCTCTCGCCAAAGATCGACGAGATCGTTGCCAACGCACCCGGCCTGAAGGGTCGCCGCCCAGGGTGGAAACCCGGTGCTTAGTAGGAGGTGATCTATCTACTGGTGATTCGTCACCCTCTAAAGCGGCCCTGTCCTTGCGTTTTGAGTTTACTCACGCAGGGGCAGGGTCTTTTAAATTGGCCAAGAGAAAAGCCCGCCATATAGACGGGCTATCCCACGATCTTAAGCAGCGGCAAGACGAACAGCCGTGACCGCCATCCAACGCTGACTCAAACTGACGCCGGCAATGCAGGCCTGGAACGGATCATCAAACCTCTGTTGGTTCGAGCTCCAGTGAACGTCAGAGTCTGCGGTCTGCACCTCAAACTTGTACGTCTCGGTTTCCAGCAGGAGCCTCACCAGCTCGTCGGGGACACTTGTGGTGTCTCCTTTGCTGTCAGGCCGTCCTGTGATGAAGCAGTCGCCTCTGAGCAGCGTGTAGTTGGCGTGACGCAGATTTCCTACCCACAGCAGCAGTGTGGCGCGGGCGTTCTGCGGAAGATCGATGTTCTTACCTTCCTCATTGCTCCAGATTGAAGCATCAGGGTTGTCGACATCGAGTACTTCCACGAAGCCGCCGACGACATCCTGCATTTCATCGAGGCCGTCGAGTTCCTTCTTGTAAAGGGGCAGATCCTTGTCCGCCGGGATAACTATTACACTGATCACCAGGTCACTTCCTTAATCGTGAGATGTGCACTGCGCACGACTTGCGCGCAGACTTCAGCTCGCGATTAGAACGGTGACGTCGGTCCTGGCTTGATGATCTTGTTTACGTGGTCAATAGCCTCTTGCGCTCCCTTGCAGACCACTGCTCCAACACTGGCGCTGGACAGGCCGTTGATAGCCGCTATCCAGTCCTTCTGTACGGCTGAGACAGTCCCGCCCTGGCGTCGCTTCATCTCGATGCACAGCATGTGTCCTAGGCCGTCCTTGGCCCTGTGAGGGGGCACTAGAACGACGAGATCAGGGAAGCCGGCACGCAGACCTGTGTAGTAGTTCTTAGACTTCTGTTTCCAACTGCGGGTAAAAGTACTGTTTGGAACAGACGAGAAGCGTAAGCCGACCAGCTCAAGCCACTGGACGAACGCGATCTGTTCGTCATCTTCTAGCGGCACTGGGATGGTTGTCATGCGTGTTTGTCTCGTTTAGATAATGTCTGCTCACCTCCATTGGGTCGATGTCACTTGGACACCTTGGGGATTCTTCGCTGCCACCAGGAACCGCACCGGCAGTAGAGATGAGCGTTGAACGGACGAAAACAGGTGCCTGAAGGTCGTCCGTCCATCACCAGCCGCAAGCGAGTTGTGGGGAGTGATGGAAGATTAAAGATACTTGTGGAGCCAAAGACCAGAATCGAACTGGGAGGTTGTGCGCTAGGCCGCACCTCGGGAGCCAACCCTTCTAACATCATTCCTCGCTTGCGCTAAGAGTCAGTCCTAGGTTTTCCTCTATTTCTTCGGCCTCACAACTATCTTCAATGTCAATGTACAAGGGTAAGGTTGCCGCTAGTAATAGCTCGGTCTTACACGTTGGTACTGAGCGAACTCAGACGGGCAACTTACTCAGAGGTTTCTTCTTCGCTTTGATACGGGCTTTAGACGCCTCATGCCGGTCGTCTGACTCTTGCCATTCGTAGTAGATTCTAAGCTTCTGTAAACTGTTCATCTTCTAGGGCGGTATTATGAGCGAAACGAGCTATTTATTCAAGAGCTTCTAAACGTAATCGAAGTTCAATCGTGCGTATTCGCCGTGCAGCTCGATGGCCCACTGGTCGCGCATCCAGGCCGCCTCTGCTGGATCGTCTGATGTTCCAGCACATATCTGTTGGTTGTTGATGACTAGGTAAGCCCTCCATCGTCCGATCGGCCGCTGCATGGAACTTACGCCAACATACCCTGAGGCTCCCAGC
The DNA here is from genome assembly GCF_059383535.1 of Pseudarthrobacter sp. HLT1-3. NCBI lineage: Bacteria > Bacillati > Actinomycetota > Actinomycetes > Micrococcales > Micrococcaceae > Pseudarthrobacter > Pseudarthrobacter sp. HLT1-3. Next base: position 20,556 of record NZ_JBWZCJ010000020.1, read on the forward strand.
CGGCGATTGCGTTGGTTGCACATATTTTGCTTGCGTGAAGCGAGCCGTAAATTGGAACGACGATTATCAAGAGGGTTTCCATTGATGTGATCTACTTCCTCCAACCGATGTAGAAGCCGTCCAAGCACTCGTTCCACCACTTCGCGGTGCATGCTCGTATGGCGGTTACTCTTAGCGGCGCGTTTGGCGTAGCCGTACGTGGTTGGCACCCACCCATATACCCGAAGATGTTCGATGTCTTCCGGACTTACCAGACACCAGGTGCCATTAGATAGCTGGATGGCACCATCACGTAGCTCGCGGTCACGCGTCCTGTACTGGTAGTGACATCTCTGAGAACAGTATTGTGGTATTCCACGGACAGATAGTCGACCAATGAACGGGCTACTACAGTGCTTACAGATTTTTTCTACTTTTGTCATAAACCTCCTTTCCTGATTGGAGGCTATATCTTATAATAAAAGATGTAGCCCTGAGCGCAATTCAGGGTTATTTTATTTGTGTCTTTATTATATTAAGAAGCCTCTTTTAATTCAATGGTCGATTCTTCTCGGCCCGCTTTGATTATGCGCTCCGCAACAGTGAAAACCCGCCTTATTGAATCCTCGGGCGGTCGTTCATCTCTGAGCCAGCTAGATATGTAGTGTCGACTCTCTGCTGCATCGAATTGGTCTGTTACGCCTAACTCGTTGAGTACTAGATACGCTGTGCCCTCTGCCTCGAACTCCTTGACTCCACGATGAGTCTTGTACTCTGCAAGCTGCTCAGGCGACGTGTGACCTGCTTGGACGTGACCGCACTCGTGGATAAGCGTCTTGAACGGGTATGCAGCCACGGGCGACACCGCTACGTTCCTGTCGTAGCTCATTCCTTGGATGTTTCCGTTGACATGTTCAAACGGAACCTCTTGGATGGCCAGAGAGCCGAGTGCCCGTTCCTTGCTCCACGTTGGTGGCTCGTACTCTGGTAGATCATCGCCCTCAGTGTCAGAAGCACCGAACATGCAGTTGACCAGCTTGAAGCCTGATAGCCGTTTGTCTTCTTTGCCGTCGTCTTTCTCTTCCTTACGGAACATCGGCACGTAGATGGCTTTGGCTTTGCTGCCCTTCTTGACTTGGCGGTTCAAAGCCGTCCATCCCTTGTAAGTCTCCTGTGGTTCTACGATCTCGCTCTGCATCATCAGGAGGGCTTGGTTGCCGAGACTTAGTGTGCGGAAGCGGGAATAAGTTTCCCCGGCCCTACCAGGAAGGTTGAGAGCTGTCTCTAGTACTTGTTCCCAATGTGGGGGAGTGGTGAGTCGCTCAGGAGACATCACCGGCCTCTTTGGTAAGGATGTTTTTCTTGAATAGCTCGATGGCTAGTTTTGCGGCGGCGTCCTCAGGAGTATCGCTTCGCAAATCCTTGGAGCGTATAACTTCATAAACTTCTACGCTGTGTTGTACTGAGTTACCAACATTGAACGTGTAGCCCTTTGCTCCTTTATAGAGTGAGACGCCAAGTGGCATCTTCCGCAGGAGATAACCAAGGTCGTAGGCAGGGAATGATGGCTTACCATTGTCGATGTCATAATCCTGATGTGCCTCTATCCAGCAATACCAAGCTGTAGTTGCCCCAGCGTCCCAGCCACTCAGTTCATGCAGCTCCTTGCACAGTTCTAGTGATGCAACGTTCATAACCGCACACCCTCCGCGTTACGAACTTCCATCTCACTAAGCAGATAGTTCAAGATGCTCTGGCAATCCTTGCGCTGCCCTGGCGTGAGATCGGTATCTTCTAGCTCGATGTAGTACTCGGCCTTAGCAATGAGATCCGCCGGCCCCAGATCGCCGTAGTCGTCCAGCTTGCGCGCTTCGAGGCGTAGCTCTAGTGATAGGGATGGTGTTGCTTCTTGTTGTTCACGGTTATGTAGGTGTAATAAATCGCCCATGGGGTGTGTTCCTGTTGAAAGTTAGTGTGTATGCCTCTTCTTCTAGCTGTTGGCGAAAGCTGGGGCTGATCTTGTACTCGATGCGTGTCAGTAACGCTTGGCAGACGAAGTCCACGAGTTCGCGCTGTTCAACCGGGAGCTGCTCTTGCTCCAATTCATGGAACTTGTCGTAGCGCTGCACCAGTTGGATCTCGTCAAGCTCGATGTAGCGGTCCACTCCAGCTAATTCGTCTTTGAGCTCAGTGGTGCGGCTGCTGGCTTGCCTGGACTGATCGCGGATGGAGACGTAGTGCTCACCCATACACCGCCTTCGGACGGCCAGCATCGATAATCGTTTGGCTAGCTGAGAAGATGCTCCGCTTGACCTCGGTGTCTGGCATCTCTTTTCTAACCATCGACTTCATAACAAGCCGGATTCCTGGTACGAACATTTGATCCGCAACACGCAAGTCGTGCATGACGACATAGGCGGTTGCGTCTGCAGTGAACTCGTCCCATTTCCCCACTACAGGGGTGAACGTGTGCCGCAGTACGCAGTGAGCCATTTCGTGAATCAAGGTGAAGAATGGATCTCGTGCTGTTGGATTCACGGCCAGGTCGTAGCCGTCGCTGTAGCCAGCCAGCCGGCGGTTCCTATTTTCGAATGGGACTTCACGTATAGATAGGTGATCCAACGCGCGGCTCTTGCTCCAGTCCCACGGCTCAACCATCGGATGGTGCTTGATGGGTTTGAGCAGCGACCTCCAGCTCGTACCGTCTGGCTGAGTGATGGCGTCCTCTAAGAGCTGTTCCCATCGTGGGTTGATTCGCTCACTCATGCTGCTTCCCCCTGGTCATCTCTATGGCCTTTATAGACAAAGCGCCATAGTCCACCCTTCTCCCGGATGCTGAGAATTATCCAGCCTTCCAGTCTCAAGTCAGCGATTCTGGCGCTATATCTATACGCGATATTGTTCAGCTCGTGGTTGGTTGCTTCACCCTTGGTCTTGAGTAGGCGGAGTATCTTGGCTGTCTGCGATAACTTCTCGCTCATGACTGCTGCTCCCGCTTCTCAACGACAGCGACCGCTACGGTTACAGCAACACATAGTGCAGCCATTAGAAACGTGTAGATGTCTATGGTGCCGGTGATGATGTCCCATACGACGAAGGCGAGGGCAACGGCTACCAGGATGAGGTAGACGACTTTCATTCCTGATTCCTCCCGTAAGCGAACCAGTAAGCGACGGCTAGCAGGACGCCCACCAGGGCGAGAGGATGAACGGTCAGGCCAACGATGATGCTGACTGCTGCTATGAGGATGGTGGTGGTGCGTGAGCTATTCATTAGAAGCCTTGTAGGTCAGCACCGGTACATATCCATCGGCTCTAAAGTCCTCTATAGACGGACTTCCACTGCTTGACCCGTTCCAATAGACGCGAGGTTGAAAAATGTTTTGTTCAACGTACGCCGATAGATCGTCGATGCCGTGAACCTCTAGCTCAACACCGACCTTGGTAACGCTGTGTGTGAAGACGAATACCCATCTTCCATCACGTTCTTCGTTTGTGTCCGTCACTTCGATCTCAGCGAAGCCCTCTTCGGACATCGAGGTGTAAAACCATTCGTACGCGTAGCGCTTCGCTGTATCGTGCGTGTTGGTCCATCCGACTGGGTTTGCCGAGATAGACGAGCCAGGATTAATTATAAAAGTCATTCATGTATTTCCTTGACGGCTAACCGTCGTTACTTGTTGGGTCGTAACCCATGCCGCCCGCTGGGTGTAAATCAGCTATTTGTTAGTTGTCCAACGGGCGGCGTGAGCGGCGAAGCTTAGGTTGTGGAAAACTCCACGTTTTGGCGTTGATGCCATGTTCCTTGACGACGTACCCCGTTTGATTGTCTCGTAGCGAGCGAGACAATCGTTTGGTGGTCTGCGCAAGACTTTTAGGGGTCTTGACTTTCATTTATCCAATGTTCCGATATGCTTTTTAGCTTTTGACCTCTGGTCATGTGTCCGATTTATACGTCTGACAATCACGGCTGTGGGGCGCACACTATCGCGAACTACGTCGATAGTTGATTACCATCCTGTCGAAACAAGCAGCGTGGAAGACATACGTGATGGTTGTCTTTTTCCGCTTCACCCGCATTTCAATCGGAGGAGTCCAGGAGAACCAGAGCCTAGTGGATTTGCGCGTGTCTGTGATGCCGGTCTGGTGTTGCCGCACAACGCTGGCTGATTCCAAACAGTCGCTTTCTGAGATCTCTTCGCCGCATAAATCGCACGCTTCTATCCACACTGGTTTGTCGATTTGTTTATGACTCATATAGTCCTTTGTGTTATTAATGGTTATATATGCCAAGACGTCACTACGATCTCGATGAAGTACTTGCTCTAGCCGAAGCCGGCAAGACTGCTGCTGAGATTGTCGAAGAGCTTGGTCTTGCGGTGGGGGAGCGGGCAATACAGAAAACTGTCAATAAGTTTCTGGGTCCGCGGCCTGTCCGCCCACCTGCTTTGTCCGGTGATCGTCTACGTCGTCGTATCGTCGCCTGGATGATTGCGAGCGGACTTGATGACCACTACTGCTTTGAATGCGAGAAGTGGTCTGCATGGCCTTGCTCCATACGTGAGCTGAAGCAGGACGATGATCTAGGCTCGCTGGTCTTTATATGTCGGCACTGCGTCCGCCCTGGTGATGTTTAGGTGCGGCAGGTGAGCGCCCAGGTGCCTAAGCGCTCTCAACTGCCTTGTTGCGGCGACTTGTCGTGCCACCGATTGCACCAGCGCACTGCGCCTTGTGATGTCGTCCGCTGATTCGTTTACAGAAGCAGTCCACATAGGCAGCGAAACCACCTGTGCGACCGTTCGCACCACCCTTGGCTCCGATCTCGGCGTAGAAGTTGGGGTTCTTAGCTAGGTTCTTGGCTGCGGCTTTTCGACCGCCTGCCTTAGTACCCGCCACTATTTGCGCCCTCCAAAGATACCGAGGAACGGATTGCGTTGTTTCTGATCGATCATGCTGTAGAGACGGCCAAGCTTGCGGTTGAGGTATTCCCACTCAGAGACAGTGACTACCTTGATCTCTTCAGAAGGTAGAGGACGGATCTGGTTCTCAGGTGCTTGGGTGATCTTGTCCAGCTTTACCTCAGTAGGAACGAGGCTTTGCTGTACGGGGACTGCCTTGATCGGTGTGCCGGCCACTCGTGCCAGGCGACGATCATTACGGACCTTCTTCATAGCTTCGAATCGAGGCCAAGTCTTAGCGTTCTTGATACTGCGGACAGTCTCTATGCTGATTCCGTGGACAGCGGCGATGTCTTTCGCCTTGCCGTGAATCTTCAGATCGCGGTTGATCGCGTAGAACTTTGATTTCGTTAGTCGTGTGCTTTTGGACATTTAGTTGTTCTCCGAGGTTGTCACCTCTTTAGTTGTTTCGTTTTCTACTGCTCCGCGGGCCTTTGCTATCTCATTGAGCTCCCAGGCGACGCTGACGTCGTTGATGACGCACTCAGTGTCGAACCAGAGAGCGAGGATAGGTTCAAAGTCCATAGCAGCGTTCGCGGGATTGGCTGGCAGAACTGTCAGCAGCTCGTCGAGGGTATCTACGGACATCGCTTTCGTTGACCGGTAGATCAATTCCTGAAGGAGTTCGCGGTCAGTCATTAGTAGTCCTCCGCCATATCTTCAAGTCGATCCTCTCGATCCTGACGCTCTTCTTGCTCATAGAGTTCGCGCTGCATTGCTACTTCGTCATCGAGGTAGGCGCTACTCATTTGATGCCTCAGATTCCTCAAGCTTTGCCTCTAGGGATCGGATCGCCTGACTCGCCTGAACGTCAGTCTTGATTTTCTCAATCCACTCTTCGCGCTTCGCCTGGTCTGCTCCTACTTTCGTATAGAGCGTCTTAATCCTGAGTAGCTGCTTTCCGGTGGGTGGATTGTCGATGGGAGCCTCCACAGCTGCTGCTGTGCCTGTTATGAGCGCTGCAGCCGGCGGCTGGACTGGTTCTTCTAAGCTGATAGGCAATGCCCAAGCTGGGAGCTTAGGAGCGTTCCAGTAGCCGGTGATGTCCTGCTTGTTACCGTCCTGTTTGATCTTTATGTAGTTATCGCCGGTCGAATACACGCTGCAGTAGACGGATTCGAGCTTGTACAGGTAACGGCCAATGCCCCACTGAACGCTTGCACGTTTCATGGCGTCGGATAGGCCACCCTTGACGGCTTCTACCTGGGTGTTCTCGGCTCCGTCCCACTTAGTAACCCATTCACCGTTGAGGAAGATGGAGATGCCGCTTAGGACTCCGCCAGCGGGGCCGGCGGCGAATACGTTCTTCCACTTATCTGCGCCTACGACGTCGTCTAAGCGGTTCTGGACGGCCCGGTTGTCGATATAGGCAATTGCTTGCACCCACCCGTTCTGTCCCTTGACGCCTGAGCGCTGTACACGCCAGTCAATGTCTTCGGGTCGAAACGGTGCGCGGAGTGCATTGAGGTCGATCTGTCGTGTCTGCGTACTACTGTCGCTTGATGCCGTCGATGTACTTTTGGCCATGTATCGCCTCCTTTTCGAGTCTTAGTTTTTTCTGGTGTTCATCACGAAACTGTTGGTAGAAGGAAGTTACTAGAACGTTGCCAGCTGACACTAGGTGTCCCGAGGTCTCCGTCTGACGGTCTGCGAACTCCTGGATGACGATCTTGTCGATGGGATCAACCCTGAGAAAGAGCGGTGCCATTGCTTGACCTTTTACCTTTGTTACTTTTTTGAACTCGATTGATTTTTTCATATTGTGAATCCTTTACGATGATTACTTACCCCTTTGTTAGTGATGATTATCGGGTTGCTGCTGGCAGTAAGCGACAATAGGCGTGTAGAGGCGCCTCGTTTTACTTGACCTGAATGCCTTCCTCCGCTTCGGTACACCGGGTTGCCCCGTCACCCTCTGCATCACCAGCCTCAAGCCTTGGCTCCTCGTTTAGGGACTACTCCACTAGTACAAGCCAAGCTCTCGTTCTTACTGCCATGAGTAGCCCGATAATCTGAGTTGTTAAAGTCTTGCAGCTAGTTGCATAAGCCCTAATAATTGATGGCTTGCGTTCGCTGTGCATCACTATGAATCATTAGACTCAAATAAGCAATACTATTATTTGATAATAGGCTGGCGTATCTGTGGATAAACTAGAGCACGTTCAGATATGCATACTCGCCGTGCAATGCCAGCGCCCACTGGTCCCGCATATAGGCTGCCTCGTCTTCCGTATCAAAACGTCCTAGTCTCCTCCCAACACCCGCAACATGAATGCGAGCAGTCCATCTACCACCTTCAAAGTAGACGCCCTGATAGCGTGACAGGCCAGGTTTCAATCTTCGGCGGTTAGCGATATTTTGTTGGCTAGTGGCAACGCGCAAGTTCTCACGCCTATTGTCGTGCGTATCCCGATTAATGTGATCGACCTGTTCGCCTTTCACTAATGGACGGCCTAAAGAGCGTTCTAGGACGACTCTGTGAAGAAATATCCAGCCTCCGTGCTTACGTGACCTCGGATAATTGCCGCTCACATACCACCTGTAGTACTCCAGGTCTTTATCAGCTGGAGATATAAGTGCGTTTCTGCCATTCGTTACGATAAGCTCAAAGTGACCGTCGGGATGGGCTATGGACTCACGCGGCTTCTTAGGAGCGCGGTTTCCTACTCTTTTACACGGCATCGAGCAGTATTTAGACCGACCGATGCGGTTTCCTTTGTCCTGGTAGCTTACTGAGCAGTTGTTGCAAGTTAGTGTTATTGGCATATACCTCCTTTCCGATAAGAAGGCCATGCTTTATAGTGGAGCTTGGCCCCGCTGCAATCGGGGTCTTTATTGTGTCATTTATTATGGACTATCGCGGCGACTTTTGATATAGAAAAACGCTCTATTATTCGGTATGCCCGTCGCTATGCCCATACTGTTGACATCGGTAGCACCTAATCAGCGCCTGACCTGCGCAAACGTTGCTACTGACACGCGTACTGATTCCCTGTATCATGCACACATGATCCCAAGCGACCGCGACGCCCAAATAATACGGCTTATTGCTCGCTTCAATATGCTCTCTTCCGGCCACATAAACGAACTGCTGTTCCAGGCAAATACAACGTCAAAGCCCTGCAGCCGTGTCTTGGCAAGACTGACTAGAGACAAGTACCTTGCATCCATTCAAAAAAGAACTGTTGGAGGCAACAAGGGTGGTTCGGGGCAAGGAGTTTTTCAACTCGGCTCTAAGGGCTGGGCGTTCATGCGTAAGCAGACGCGGTACTGGCCGTTCCGCTCTATCAACTACCACACGCTTGCTATTGCGGATGCCTACGTTGAGATAGCCAAACTAGAACGTGACAACAGAGTGGAAGTCATCGGCCTGGCTACTGAACCCGACTGTTGGATGACAGTGGCCGGCGCTGACCTTCGCCCTGATATGCACCTCGAACTATCCCTGCCGGAAAAGCGCATGAACGTCTCACTTTTTATCGAGGCGGACATGGGAACGGAACGCCAGAAGCAGCTCAAGGAAAAACTCGCCCGTTACTGGCACGCCTACCAACACGCGACCGAAGCAGACATGCCAGTCTTCCCGCATGTGGTGTTCCTGGTGCCCGATGATGAACGCCTGAAGGAAATAACGTGGCTCATCAATAGCGGCCCTGAAGAAGCTAAGGAATTGTTCAGGGTTCAAAAGCAAGAAAGCTTCCCGCAGTTGCTGCTGTCTTGATGTTGTTTTAACTACAGCTTAAAGAACGCAAATAGTATTGCTTATTTATGGGGGTAATCTTATAATAGAGAAGTAATACAAAGGGTAAGCAAGGAACAATACAAATGAATACGATCAATCTCAACGGAGCAGACGCGCATAAGATAGCTGAACTAATCGGCGGCACGTTAGTCCTGTGGAACATCACTGACGATACAGCGCTGATTTCGGGCGGTGATCTCACTAAGCTGGAGGTCGCGTAAGTCATGAGCTGCGACCACTCCAACTACGATGATTACTTCGAAATGTGCACCGACTGCCGCATGACCGGAAGCCAAATACACCAGCAAGACTGTACGTCGCAAGAGGACTTCACCCTCAACGTCGCCGGCTACTGCGATAAGTGCGGAATGAGCCCTCATGGAGAGTAGAACCAAACAGGCCGACACCCTGGCAGAGGTCGAAGCACGTTTAGACGAGCTCCGCCACCTAAGCGCCGAATATAGGCAGGGCTCAATCTCTATTGAAGTGCGGCACTCGTCCGGCCTCACACTAGAGGAGAGAATCAAAGTCTTGGACGCCAAGCGCGAGCAGCTGTCGTGATTGTCCCGACGACTGCCGGCCCGACAAACACTCGGACCGGCGAAATCCTAGACTTGGCCCCACTTCGATATAAACCGCGTGGAAGCGTGAGACGTCCTACACGACGCTATGCAAACCGACGTGACTCCACTATCAACTCGTGGCATTTCCTTGCCCTGGTTAGCACCCTCGGCATGTGGATAAGCCTCACGAGCTAAAGTTTGCGAGTGACACCAATGTCACCCACATAAGTAAAGCCGCCCAGGATAGGCGGCTTATTTTGTGTGGAGTGTTTTGTTGTGTTGTTGTAATTGAGTGGGAGGAGATCCCAGCGGCATCTCTGCCGCATCCATAGAAGGTGCGAGACTATCAGCGAGTTGACCCAAGCTAGTAATCTGCCCTGATTGTAACACTAAACTTTCGGGCGGGGCAGATAGATTTTGCGTTTAGCGTTTTCTTTTAGGTCGGCCAGGATGGAGGACTTAGGGCGCGGCATGATGCTGAGAGGGACGACGTAAATCTTATTCAGTAGTGGGCGTAAGTCGTGTTTGTCTGTCGTTGGTTTCATAGGCAGCATTATGAGCGATCGCCACCCTTTTGCATAGAGCGTTTTTGTAAGATATTTCACTTTTTCTGTTGCAAAACAAAGCGCGACACTTCATAATGGGCGACGATAGCAGAGACTTCTTACAACCTCTGCAATCAATTAACAATAAGTTATTGACGGTAGGGGCTTTAGTTGCTTAAATAGAGACGTAAGAAGTCTCGCGCGCCCCCTCCGTCAAGGAAGGGGCTACTTTTTTGCCTTATGAAAACAGCAATACTCAAAACAAACCTGTGGGACGATGACGAGTTCTACGAACTGAACATCGACACCAAGCTTCTCTACCTGCTTCTCATGAGCGCGCCTGAGCGCGGCGTCTCGGACATCTATAGTGTCAGCGACCGAATCCTGTCAGCCCGCAGCGGCCTGGCAGACAAGCAGCTATCCCTATGTAAGAAGCAGCTGCAAGAGCGTGGGCTCGTCATGTTCAGCGGTAAGTTCGTGAAGCTCGCTGGATCTGCCTACGTACTCCCAAAGAAGGGCCGTTTCACCGAGCAGGCCCTTGAACGCGAGTATGACGAAGTACCTGACGAAGTATTGAAGTCTTTTGCTGGTCTACCAGAGATGAGCACTAATAGTAGTTTAATAGTAGAACACTATGACGTCACTATTCATAAGGATAAAGATGTAGATAAAGATAATGATGTAGATGTAGATAAGGCCGCGTACGGGAATGCCGACATCAACGACCTGTTCGACTTCTGGGAAGATTCCATCGGCTACAAGCTGGACGGCAACCGCCAACGTAACCGCAACGCCTGTAATAACCTCATCAAGAAGCATGGCAAGGATGGGGTCCAACGTCTGATTAGCGGCGTTGCTAGGGCGAACAGCGACCGTTACGCTCCGCGGATAAGCGACTTCATACAGCTCCAGTCCAAGTACAACGACCTCATTGCCTGGGGAAAGCGTGAGATAGCCGGCGGTGGCAAAGCGCCTAAGGTGGTCCGCGTATGATCATTGCATTTCACGACGGATCTACCGTCACGGTCAGTGACGCCCGTGGCGAGGCGATCAAAGCTGCTATCCGTTCCGGAGTCGAGTTCATCGACATCGACGACGATATGTACACGGTCTCAGGTATAAAGGCAGTCAAGAGTGCTTCAGTGACCAAGGCTAAGTTGCCAGAGAACAAGCAGCTGGCGGCTCCGACGACAGAGCTGTCAGAGGAACGCCGCCAGGCTAACTTGAAGCGAATCAAAGGGATGCGCCGCCTGTTTCGCAATCGCAGGTCGTACTAGGTAATGCCAATCCTTACCGTCTCCGGTGCGGTAGTGGCCCGCCTTACCAAGCTCAGGAGGCAAAAGCCCCGGATGGATTACCTGGGCAAGAACGTCCATGCCATCAAGCACAGTCTCGGCGTTACCGATGAGGTAGCCAGGGGGATAGCAGCCAAGCGACGACGTAGGCGGCCTAAGAAGTCGAAGCTGGTAGTACTGGTCCGCAAGGCTCAGCAAGCCAGTCGCATGCGTACTTTCCAGCTCTATGCTTTGAAGCTCGCTGATGATAAGTACTACGTCGGCATGACCGCTTACAAGGACGTAAACGTGCGATTCAAGCAGCACGTTAGCGGCATTAGGGGTGCGCAGTGGACAAAGCTCCATACACCGTTGCGCGTTATAGAGACTCGTAAGATTGGCTACATGTCAGAAAGCGAAGCAGCTCGCCTTGAAACTGAGATGACTGTTGAGTACATGGTGAGGTACGGAACAAGCGCCGTCAGGGGTGGTGACATGTGTCAGCTCAGTGAGTACTTAGTGAGTCAGAGGTTCGATCGCCATTCCACTCGGCTGTCTTAGCAGGGGATAGAGGAGCTAATTGTCTACACAAAAAACACCATGTACATGAGAGCGGTTAGCGCAATAACGAAGCAAACCACTGGAGTTTTGATAAGCCTGCGGAATCCTTTCCAAAAGGCTTTCGGATCATAGCTATCCCAATTCCAGTGGTTCACATACGAGGAAACGGCGAACATTTGGAATAACGTGATAGTTATGAAGACGCCGAATATGATAATGAGTACGCCCCGCAAGTAATCCGGCTGCTGAAGGTAACCAAGCCCCACCGCTGAAAAGTAACCCATAACGACGACTAGGAAACCCGCTATGGTTCGACTCCCTACATCGCGCCAAAACTTCTCATCCCGCATCCACTCGCTTGGCCACTCCCAGGGCTTGGAGACTTTCGTTTCTTCCACGGGCTCACTCATGCCCTCATCTTAGACGCGCTTGATGTCGCCAGTCGGGAACACTCGCCAGTGCGGTGGGCTGGCGTCTATGACATGCAGCTGACACCTGCCGTCTGACCCGGTCTTGACGATCTAGCGGGTGAGGCGCATATTCAAGGCAAGATGTCAGAGCATGAACCAACAGACAACTCATCACTGGAAGCTTTTGTAGACCGTCTCTATGACGAGTCCGACCGTATCGTCGTTGAATTGTTTAGCCGTTTCATAGACCGTATGCGTGCAGAAATAGCGGAATAAGCAAATAATCTTTCGGCTAGTTCCACCTCTGTTATGCGCTACCTTTCCACAGCTTTGGCTAAAAAATAGTATTGCTTATTTATTGAATCCGTGCTTAAATACATGCAGTTCATTACGAACGAACAATTCAACCGCTCCTACTGAACAACCAGCTCACCCGTCTGTGAAATGCAGACCACGAATCGAAACGTAAGATTCAAAATGATGTCGAGGTGTTCGGTCGAAGCGGTTGAACGAGAACATTCACAATCAGGTTCACGCGCTTCCATGTGGCCGCATCAGAAACAAAATAACTAACGTTAATTTGATTAATTCGTACTGATGCGGACTTCATGGCCGCACCAAGAAATAATAAAACAAGCACTAAGTGCATGTTTTAGCTATTGTTTAGTACTTGGTGCGGACTACATGGGCATATAAGTAGTCGTTCACAAAAAGTTGTCGTTAAATGCCAGCGTGACAGCCTGGACGAGACGACCTAAGAATCCTTACATGTTCAGCTAGTAGCAAGTCGTAAAACAATCAACTAACCTTGAGCGTCTTAATTACTCTTCGTGCTACTAGCGCCACGAAACCGTAAGAACGTCTGTAGATCGAGAACTGAGTAGGTGAAGCCCACCCTTACCTGCTCAGTTCTGGCTTTACAGCCAAACAAACATAAATAACGCTCCAAGTGAGCAGGGTAAAAGTAACATGACAAACAAAGAAGCAGCAGTAAAACCACAGATTATCGAAGCACCTAAGACAGTGAACCGAACCACGTTCTACCTATCAGTAGCTCTCACGTTCTTCGTAACGTTGGTAGTAGCGACCGTCGCCAACTGGTTCCTCTACACGAACATCCACGGCGACGCACGAGCGGCAGTTGTTGCCGATATGCAAGTAGTTGTAAAAGACCAGCAGTAGTCCCTCCCGCCCAGGCTACTGACATACTCAAGGCGGATATAGCAGAACCCATAGCTGAGGCTGCGTCTAAGCACGTTGCAGACAACGGAACGTGCCGAGGTGCAATAACACTCGCATGGCCGGCTGCACTCCACACGCAAGCTCTCACGGTATTAGAACATGAGAACAGACGCGAGAATCCACAGGCGATAGGAGCAGTGAACAACAACGGTTCCGTTGACTATGGATGCTTCCAGATCAACGATGCAGCGCATCCACGTTTTTTCAGCACACAAGATTGGAGCAATCCGGTTGCAAATGCCACCTATGCTTACCAGATTTATCAAGACCGCCTATCTGTTGACGGTATTGGCTGGACAGCATGGTATGCAGTTGATGGTATTTTATGGTGACATTTAGTAAAATAGAAGGATAAGACGGCTACATAAAAAAGTAGCCCCTTATGCCGACTAAAGCTAAATAAGGAACCACTATGTGAATCATTGTACCTTCGATGGGTGTATTAGAAAAGTAAAAGCGCAGAGGCTGTGCAGTTGGCACTACGTAAAGCTTCGGCGTCGGGGTGAACTCCCAGTCATGACTGTGACGGAGAGATTTTGGAATAATCTTACAATTTCCGATGGTTGTTGGAACTGGCGGGGCAATGACAACGGACGAGCATACGGCATGTTCAGCGCGGATAATAAGAGATATCCCGCCCACCGGTACTCATACGAGCTGAACATAGGGCCTGTACCTGATGGTCTGGTTGTAGATCATCTTTGTAGGAATCGACGCTGCGTAAATCCTGACCACCTAGAAGCTGTGACCGGCAGGGAGAACACGCTTCGGGGTGAATCTCCCGCGGCAATCAATGCTAGAAAAGCGGCTTGCAAGCGTGGTCATCCATTCACTGCAATAAGAGTGTGCAATCTGTGTAGGCGGATTATGAGTGCCGAGCGTAAGGAAGAGACCGGCGTATCTGATTCCGTTCGAAGGCGACAATCTGAGATCCGAAGAGGAATACGTCACTAGCGACAGATGACCGGCCATGCGAGAGCCGGTCATTTTCATGCCTGGACGCGCTTGATTTCGCTACCTAAGAACCACTGAAAGTGCAAGCCAGCCTGGTCAGTCCACTCCACCAACCCGTAGTGCCGCGTGTAAGCCACGGCAGTGCCACGCATGTTGCCGACTTGAACTACGGGAGCCTGGCCACGAGGGAAGTCGATGATGGCTCCGTCGTCAGGGTCCGGACGGGCAAGTTCCGCTTCTAGACGTGCCACCATCCGGTTCATATCGTCAGCAGAGCCATGCTTGTTCACGACTCAAGTATAGAACATATGTTCGAAGGCCTTATGGAAGGCCGGGATTGAACCGAGCCACTGCTAGCATCTGGCTATGAGCATCGATGACGAGTTGAACGAACACCTAAGCGCTTTGCAGCTGTCCGGCGCCAAGGAGCCCAGAGAAGAGCGCGAGGGTGAGCGGTTGGTTCGTGAGATACGTGAGACGTGCGTGCAGATTGCTCGTGCACTTTGGGATCGCCGGATACCTGTAGAGCCCATCATGGTGCGGTCGCCGCAGCCGGCTTCTCGGCTTGTCCACTTCTTAAAAGGTCCTGACTCAAACCCTTTGGTCAAGGTGGCTGACGGGTGGGTGATCATTCCGTGCATCTCCATCGACACGACAGGCAAAATCTGGCAAACGGGCACCGGTGACGATGAGTGGGTCGCCGCCGACGTTGCATGGTGGGAAGACGAGTTTTCTCGGGTCATGAATACTGAGCCGTTCGTGTCTATCTCCGGTAATTACTTGACCAGGAAGATCGACGACGACGGGGAGCCTTGGATCGAGATGCTAAGGATGACTTTCAACAACCAGGGGCATAGGGATCTAGAACCGCTGCCAGTTCGCGAAGCATTACTGAAGGGCGCGGCTGAGCTGATAGCGCAACATTCGGCCTAAGATCACTCGCTTATCGGAATACCCTCGCGGTTGTAGCGTTCAATCACGGACCTAGGCCAGGTTGAGCAGGAGTTTGGATCGCTCGGATTAGCGTCGCGTTCCGCCTGGTAGTCGGAGGCGAGGTCGTGGATGCCAATAGTGGCAACTGCGGCCTCCCATCCACCCATGCCTGCTATTTGCTTTGGCACCCATACGTTAGCCGCGCCATTTAGGTTGTCCCAGGTCTTCGGGTGTGTGGCCTTGTCTACAAAGGCACCGCCTTCCGGCGCACGCTGTATGAGACTTGGGAAGGGCACGATGCCCATCAGCAGGGCGGCTTGCTCCTTCGTCATAGACCAGGGTGGCGTGTTGAAGTAGTACCAGCTGGCCGCACAGACGCCATAGAGCTCTGGTCCGAACTGGGCATAGTTCAGATAGAGCTCCAAGACGCGCTGATCTGAAAGCGTGTAGGCAAACTGTGTAGCGAAGCCCGCTTCAATCCCTTTTCTAACCGCGTTCTCGTGGGGCGTGAGGTAGATGTTCTTAACGAGCTGCTGCGGAATAGTAGACCCGCTCGGATCATCCTCGCCGGCCATGTACGCCTCGGCTCTGGCTTTGAAATCCTCTATATCGAATCCGCCAGCACGAGTGCCAAGTTCCTGATCCTCATGGGCGATAGTGGCAGCGACCATATACCGGCTCACGTGATCGAGCGAGACGAACTGGTAGGTGACGGGCTCACCCTCCAGCAGCATGTACATGGTTCGCGGCGGCGTGATCCAGATGAAGGCGACGGCCACGAGCTGGCTCATGACGAGCAGCGTACTCAGGAAAATCGCGAACCTGGCAACCCACTTGCGCAGCCGGTGCTTACGGCGCTTGGGAGTAGGGCGCGATGCCGGTTCGGGTGGCGGCGCGGGAGTCGCTGTGACAGGTGGCGGGGCCGTCTGCGGCTCAAGGACAGGAATGGGATTGGTGATAGCGGGGGCTGTTGCATCCATTGCCGTACTTTCGCGAAAAGAATGGTAAGCGAATTATACGCCGAATGGTAAAAGCCTGCTTATAGATCGAGCCTGTGGATAAGTAGTCTGACAGGTAAAAATAGTATTGCTTATTGTGCGTCTATGCCTCATAGTGAACCGCAGAAACTAAGCAGGAACAATTGAATATGAGAGAGATCAAATATAGGGCGCACTATCAAGGCAAAGTCTTAGATGTGTTTGCCGTCAACCCGACGAACCACACCGTCTATCTGAGTCACCAGCAAGTATTCGGTGCCCCAGGTGATGACGTGCTTGTGCGGTGGAACGACGGCATTGAAGAAGAAGGGTGTGACTTAGTTCAATACACCGGCCTCAAGGACAAAAACGGTGTGGAGATATACGAGGGCGACATCATTGCTTCAAAGTCTTGGCCTAACAGCCCAGTTGAGTTTGTTGCAGGACGATTCGTCGGCATCTACGCTGACGGCTCGGGCGATGAATGGGAAACGAATCTCTGGAACTTGCGGGGCGAGATTCACGTCATCGGCAACATCTACGAGCATCCAGGGCTACTAAAGGCTGGTGATGCGTAATTTTGTGTTTTATATCGCGTGTTTTGCTTTCGGATGTCTCATTGGACACTTCCTAAAGGATGTTGGGGCTCCTCCTCCAGCCACCTCATCCATAGTCTCAACCGTTCAACCGACAGAGCGCCTACCTGGCATCCTCGCAGCAGTAAACGACTACCGCTCAACCAAGCACCTGCCACCGCTGACTTTGAACAGCCAACTCAACAGCTCGTCTCAGGCAAAGGCTCACGATCTAGTCACCAACCATTACTGGAGCCACACCGCACCAGACGGCAATACACCTTGGGACTTCATGCAAAAGGCCGGCTACGACTACAAGACAGCAGGGGAGAACCTGGCTAAGTGCTACGACTCAGCAGATGCGGTGGTGACGGCATGGATAGCCAGTCCTACGCACGAGGCAGTGCTCGTGGCTGACTACCAGGACGCAGGCTTCGGTCTACAACATAACGACAAAGACAACTGCGATTACGTGGTTGGACACTTTGGAGGCGTGATAGATGAGTGATCTCGATAAAGAGCTGCTGATAGCTCTAGCCGACTATTCAAATGACTTACACAACCTGAAAATGCGTGACTGTGAGCTACCTGCAAACGCCGCTACTAAGCGGATCAAGCAAGCAATTGATAAGTATGTGATAGGTGAAGACGAAGCAGTGCCTACCGGCCCACGTGCAGTAGGTAAGACTTATGCCATCGTCTATAACCGGATAAAGGAATCAGAACGCAAGAAACTGCGAGTGAGCAACTAAGCTCCCTCTTTCAT
Source organism: Pseudarthrobacter sp. HLT1-3 (assembly GCF_059383535.1). Taxonomy (NCBI): domain Bacteria; kingdom Bacillati; phylum Actinomycetota; class Actinomycetes; order Micrococcales; family Micrococcaceae; genus Pseudarthrobacter; species Pseudarthrobacter sp. HLT1-3. Next base: position 38,034 of record NZ_JBWZCJ010000020.1, read on the forward strand.
TCTTTGACTACCGGATCTCCAGCCGTCACCAGTACGAGAGGTCCGTTAAGTTCATCTAGGCGTACCAACACACTTGATTTGATCGTCTCTATTTCGAGTGCAGTGATGACGCTGTTTGTCGCTTCCTGGCTCTTCGTCCACCCCTTCTTGAAAAGGACGAATGCAGAGATGAAGCCCGCCAAGGCCATAGATGTGTTTAGTGTGGGGTTACTGGACAAACCCATCACGAAGATGAGAACACTTGCGGCAGCGATAGGAAGAGCGACGCTCATCCGGAACTCGGCCTCTGCCTTGTCCTTGCTGTAAGCATCGTAAAGGTCTTTGTTCTTCTCTTGCAGCTTCGTCGCCATGGTGGGGATCTCTGCCTCCATGTCGGATAGCAGGATGGGGGCAACAAATCCCAGACCATCCTTTCGCAGCTGCCTGTCTACTACATCGGGGTCGCCGGAGGCATTGACGAAGTACTCCGCTTCCTTCGCCGTGTCCGGATGATCGATGTCATATTCCTTGTAGATCGTCTCCCAAGGAACTTCTCGCTTTTCGACGCGTTTGAAAGCGTCCCACAAGAGCCGGCGCATGGTGCTTCCGGAGCTCGTACCAACAAGACGCTCGTAGTCCTGCACGTTTGCATTGCGGGTGAACTTCAGCTTCGGCCGCCCCTTGGCGGTCAGACCACGTCGTGTAGTCCAGCCGTACCTCTGGACCAGCTGGGAAACAACCTTGATGTCCACAGCCAACAGGATGCCAACCAGGTAGGCCACGAAGCTAAGCACGCCCACGATCAGCAGCGGCGACAGGTACTCGCTCAGGGCGTTCACCATCCCCATGAGCCCGTCCTTCCGCGCCTTGGACGGGATGGGCTTACCCAACAAGATCCACAGGCTTAGGAGCCACAAGTACCCAGTAACCAGGGGCGTACGGAAGTCACGGAAACCTGGCAGGATCTGGGCAAGCATGTAGGTCTCACTTTGAATGTGGAGGGGCGGGAGGCTTGATCGTAACATCACGAAGACTTGCCCTCGGTTTCCAGAACAATAGAACATATGTTCGAATCGACGTTTCTGCAGTAAACTGGAACCCATGCTTGCTACTGAACTCTTGGTCCAATCTGAACAACGTCGGCAGGACGTCATCCGCCAATTGGACCCAGTTGTTCAGTCGACCTTGGGTCAGTTCTTCACCCCGCACGCTGCGGCTGATTTCATCGCATCTCTTCCTACTCTGCCGACGAGCGGGACGCTAAAAATCCTAGATCCAGGAGCCGGCACTGGCTCGCTAGCCGCGTCGCTAGTCGCCAGGATCATTCGAGAATCGCCGAAGCTAGAAGTGCATGTCGTAGCAGTTGAACTCGACGCTCAGATTGCCGAGTCTCTTCGACATACGCTGGACGATATTGAGACCTCTGCCGCAGCTGCTGGCGTCGCTGTGACTACAGAGATCGTTCAGGACGACTTCATCGATCCAATGCGCGAGTTCGCCAGTGATTTCGACATCGTCATCATGAATCCTCCGTATGCCAAGCTGCCAGCAGCATCGCATCATCGTGCCATCATGTCGCAGCGTGGCGTCCAGGCGCCGAACATCTATGCAGCTTTCCTCGGTAAGGGAGCGCAGCTGCTCAAGAACGGCGGCCAGCTCGTTGCCATCACACCGCGAAGCTTCATGAACGGTGTCTACTTCGAGTCGTTCCGAACATTCCTTCTCAACATGATGGCTCTGGATCGAATCCACGTCTTCGATAGCCGCTCCACCGTCTTTGCGGACACGGGCGTCCTTCAAGAGAACGTCATCATCAATGCCATCAAGGGCAAGCCTGGCGAGTCCGTGAAGCTGTCCATATCTGTCGGGCACAAAGACGAAGTACGCATCAAGGATGTTCCTTACGCGAGCATCATCCGCCCAGGGGATAAGCGTCGGTTCATCAGCATCCCAGTCGGCGAAGAAGACGACTCAATTGTGACCAAGATGCTCGACTTGCCAACGTCGCCCGCGGATCTTGGGGTCACGATTAGCACGGGCAAGGTAGTCGACTTCCGGTCAAGAGAGAACCTGCTGCCAGAGTCCACGACGGGTTATCCTATGGTCTACCCGGCAAACGTGCGCGGCGGATCGGTGGAACATCCGAAAAGCCAGAACAAGCCTCAGTGGTTCAATGCAGTCAAGCCTGGAGATCTGACTTGGTTAGTACCGGCTGGAACCTATGTGCTTGTAAAGCGCTTCTCGTCCAAGGAAGAACGCCGACGTATCGTCGCTGGTGTCTGGACGGAAGAGAACAGTAACGGCAACGCTGTCGCCTTCGATAACAAGCTCAATTACATCCACCACAAAGGCGCCGGCCTTGATCGCGAGCTTGCGGCGGGTTTATCTCTCTGGCTTAACAGCAGCCCCGTCGACCGCTATTTCCGGACCTTTTCCGGTCACACTCAAGTGAACGCTACAGATCTGCGTGAAATGCGCTATCCAACAGCCGAACAGCTTCGAAAGCTGGGGTATGGTCAAGCCAGTGAGCTTCCTGAACAGGAAGTCATCGATCAGATGGTAATGACCATCCTTGGCTGGGGGGAAGACCTACGTGACGATTGTGGACGAGTCGATTGATGAGCTTGATGAAGCGCGGCAAAATCGAGTAGATGAAGCAATCCAACTTCTTCGTCAACTTGGATTCGACAAGGGCCGTCTGAACAATCGCTCGGGAATGATCCTGTTGGCCCTTCTCAAGCTCACGGTGGACACGCCCTGGTCCGATGCGGTAAACCCAATGCTCGGAACGTCCGAGATTTTGGATTGGGTCAACGCGGAGTACTACAGCAAGACTTATGCACCCAATACTCGTGAAACGTTCCGCCGTCAGACACTCCACCAGTTTGTTGCAGCGGGGCTTGCTCAGCACAACTTCGATAAGCCTGACCGGACACCGAACGATAAGAACAACAACTACCGGGTCTCTCCCGAGGCGCTGGAGGTTATCCAGGCCTACGGGACTCCTGCGTACGAAGAACTGCTTACGGCTTATCTCGTGAGCGCGCCTGGGCTTGCCGTTCGCTACGCCGCGGAGCGTGAAATGACACGCCTGCCCGTGACGATGCCTGACGGTACTGAGTTGCGGTTGAGTGCTGGCGGCCAGAACGTTCTGATCAAGAGCATGGTCGAGGATTTCTGTTCGCGGTTCACGCCTGGTGGCCAGGTTCTCTACATCGGCGACGCTGATCTCAAGTGGGGTATCTTCCACGGGGAAGAACTGGCCAAGCTGGGCGTCGAGGTAAATCTCCACGGTAAGTTCCCTGACCTCGTTGTTTATATGCCGGACCGCAATTGGCTGATCCTCATGGAGGCCGCTAGCTCTCACGGTCCAGTTGATGCCAAGCGTTACGACGAACTCAATGAAATCTTCGGGTCTTCGACAGCGGGCCTCGTATACGTCTCTTGCTTCCCTGACAGGGCAACGATGCGTAGGTTCCTGAGTGAACTGGCATGGGAAACCGAGGCCTGGGCTGCGGATGAACCCAGCCACATGATTCACCTGAATGGTTCGCGTTTCCTGGGACCATACGAAGATGATGAGTTGAGTGAGTCTGACGTGCATCAGTAACATCGCTAAGTCGTGCTTAGGGTGGCCCATGAACTTTGTCGACCGCATTGCCGCCGAGATAAAACGCGGCCCTATGCGCAACCCCGATGATGAAGAGATCAGTCGCATGGAGTGTCAGTTTCCCCAGGACGGGACGGACACCGAAGAGCCTCTGAAGTAGTCGCCAACGATGCTCTATCCGTCAAGGCAGCAAGAGAAATATTTGCGTCAGCTGAAGTCCGAGACCATTCCAGACATTATGATCACCTCATAACACTACGAGTGGGGGACTTCGATGGAGCAGCGTCTACTGCCCGAAACGGCTGTACCTAAGAAGATGAGCAGGGGCAAGAAGTGGGCGATATGGGGTCTCACTGCAACCGGCGTGTTTATCACCTTGTCGATCGTCACTGTTAATGCACTGGTCTCGGGTATTTCCAATGCAGCGAACAAAGACCTGCCGCCTGCACCTGGAACCAATAATTCAGGCGAATTGACACCTGGCAAGTCCGAGACTGCTGCTACGTCCGTTCCCCAAAATCGTGGAGGCCGCGGCACTGCTACCTACAAGTTCACGACGGACGGCGGGAAGACCTTCCAGTCTCACGCTGAGCTCGTTGCGTCCATCAAGGTTCCGGTAACAGGGTACCCGGATAGTCTCAGCGCACAGGTTCAATTTTATGAACTGATGGAAAAGCGGGCGAACTACGAGCCTACCGAAGAGGAAGTACGAAACAACCTCAATATGCCGGCAGGGCAGCAGCTAGAGATTGATGACTATAGGGATGCCGCGAAACTCTACCGCGACACCTATGTCGGCCTCTTCGAGAAGGAATCAGGCGGACTGTTCAAGTTCATGGAGCAGCTTGGTAGCGACGTCTTTGATATCCAAATGTCCAATTATGGTGCATCCGAGACTGGGGTTCCAAAAGTAAACTACCAAGTAAATCTAGAGTTTCCTAAGACCCATGCTGAAGTTATTGTCACTGACAATGTCGCAGAGACCGAACTAGTTACGAGTGTTGTCGGGCTAACCGCCAGAGACGTCACAGGCTTCCTGACTGGAACGTACGAGCTAACCTTTACCGGCTTCGGCCCGGAGAAGGTCACCGAGAATAAAGAAGAAGTATGGAAGTTCGGCGACCGGGTAGTCATCACCAAGAAGCCTGAGGCATAAGTGCCTGTCAGCTTGGGTGTGAGCAGTGTCAGCGCCGTCAATTACAGCGAAGGGGGAGAGTCGTGAAGGCACCGCTGCTAGTCGGAACTTTGGCGCTCAGCGTGCTTTTAGGCGGGTGCGCGGCGCAGCCAGCTTCGGTGCCGCAGTCGCAGGCGCCCGCTGCCGGCCAAACTCCAGGAACACAAGAAACCACTTCTGCTACTGGCGCACCAGTAACGAAAGAGCAGCTGATTGCATCCCTTGAACTATCAGCTGAAAAATATCCTGATGTTGCCAGCCTAGGCAAGGCAATTATGGTTGATCGTTATACAGCTTGGATGAACGCTGGTGCGACTCAAGAAGCTAGGGATGAGTTTACAAACCCAAGTATAAACCCAGACAAAAGTGCCGACGACTTCGCACAGGAAAAAGTCCTTGAAGACGCAGACGTTTTCCCAAAGGCTTTATTTGTTGCAAACTACCAGGAAATACCTTCATTAGTACAAGATGCCGACGAATCGACTAAACTAAGCGGATCAGTCCTTGGGCGACGATTAATTACATGGAACGATGACGCTCCGTATGAACGATCGATAACGCTTTCGGCCGAACCGAAACTTGTTGCCGGATCAATAGAATCAGGCGAAGTAACGTTCGCTGTTTCTTTGATTGATTCTAGCAATGCCGCAGATAACAAAATCGGTACCAAATATGACCCAAATGACATACAACCATACGTCGGTACGCGCACAATCACAACAGTGAACGTTGACGGCACATGGAAGATCTCCGACATCAAGTTTCAGTAAGCCTTTTATTTCTGGGCCGTTTGTGCATAAATAGGGGCAGATGACGAATTTCAAAACATCTCTGAGCTACGAGTACGTGAAGTACAAGAAGCCCGCTATAGATAGGCGGCGTCTTTGGGCTCGTCAACTGCTTGGTGGTGTCTGTTCTTCATGTGGCACTTCAGAGCAGCTTGAGTTTGATCATGTGGATCGTTTATCTAAGTCATTCAACATAGGTAGCAACCTGCTTAAGAAGAAGCAGGAACTGATCCAAGAGCTAAAGAAGTGTCAGTTGCTCTGCCATCCCTGTCATGCAGAGAAGACGAAGAGCGAATCACAGGCGCTCTATTCTGGACCGCGACCAGAGACCATGCACGGAACGCTCACCATGTATGCGTGGCACAAATGCCGCTGCGATCCATGCCAAGAAGCAAACACGGCGTATCACCGTGAATATCGAAAAAATAAGAAGCAGCCGCAATTGGAGGCGGCTTAGATTATGGCAGTCAAAGAAGAGAAAGACGACAAACGACCAGTAGGACGACCGCTCAAGATCCAGACCGTCGAAGAGCTATCCCAGAAGATCGAGGAGTACTTCGGTAACTGCGATCCCCACGTCATCAATGTCAAGGTGCGTAGAGAACGAGCCGACGGTACGGCCTACTGGGCTCAAGACGAGACGATCAGCGAGCAGCGCCCGTATACGATGGCCGGATTAGCTCATGCGCTCGGGATCTCCCGTCAGACGTTGCTTGACTACGGTGACAGAGAAGAATTTCTGGACACGATAGAGGATGCAAAAGAGAAAGTTCATCGCTTCGCCGAAGAACAGCTCTTTGGTAGGGCTTCATCTGGTGCTGCCTTCTCACTCAAGAACAACTGGGGTTGGAAGGATAAGCACGACTACGATCACACCTCTGGCGGCAAACGTATCGAAGCCCCTGCTATCTACGTGAGCGACATCGCTCCGCGGGACAACGGTGATGCTCCAGCTCAAACCGAAACAGCTTGAGGCCGTCCAGGCGGTTAACGATCCAACGGTAGACACGTTGGTTCTTCTTGGCGTTGTCGGGTCAGGTAAGACCGACGTGGCGGCTCATATCGACATTTCGATCGCGCTCAAGTTCTCTAAGACGTATTGGCCTGTCTTCCGTCAGAACATCAGCACGGCCATCAAGACGATCATCCCCTCCTATTTAGAGATGGCGGACAAGATGGGGCTGGAAGAGGGCAAGGACTTCGTCTACAACCAGCAGACCAAGACGCTCACCTTCCCGAACAAGTCGGTCATAGTCTTTGTCGAAGCCGATCCAACCAAGGACCGCGGCGGCAAGAAAATCAAAGGTATCAACGCCAGCGGCAATCACATTGATGAGGCCGACGAGCTTGAGTTTGAAATGTTCATCCAGGCCACGTCACGCAGGGGTCGCCGCAACGAGAATGGTCAGCCGTCCATATCTATCGTCACCATGAACCCGAACGATGGGTGGGCCAAAGAGCTGTACTACGACCGCTGGAGAGCCGGCACGCTGCCGCCGAACGTCAGGGTCATTGAGTTCGATCTCTCTGACAGCTGGCTATCCTCACGCGACGTCGCAGCTCTGAAGACGAACCCTGAATGGTGGACGCAGCGCTACCTCTATAACAACTGGAACTACTCTGACGAGTCGAGCTCCCTTTTCAAATCACGATTCTGGGCTGCCTCCCTGACAGATGAGCTAGATGGTACTGCTCCAAAATCTGCCGGCTACGACGTTGCCAGGTCCGGAACTGACCGGTCAGTTCGAGCGCTTCTGGTCGGAACGACAATTGCAGACATCCTGATCGTGAAAGACAAGAAGGACCAGATCGATACCAGCATCCAGGCAGACACTCTTGTCGAGGATGCCGGGGAGAACGAATACGGCCTTCAGAACATGGCAGTCGATGCCGTGGGGCTCGGCGTCGGCGTCGTTGATGCGCTCTCTAAGCAGGGCTACTACGTCCGCGAGTACATGAGCGGTGCGAAGCCAGATCCCGATGTAAGCCTCTCTAACGATGCGGCAACGGCGGTGAACTTCGACAACTTACGATCGCAGATGATCTACCTTTACGCCCGCGGCGTCGAGCTAGGCGTCATCAAGCACTTCAAAGGCTGTCCCTATGTGCGCGAGTTGCAGAAGGAAGCTATGGTCCACAACTACGAAATCACCGACAAGGTTCTTAAAGTCGAAAGCAAGGACAAAATCAAGAAGCGTCTAGGTACCAGCCCTGACTTACTCGATGCCGTGGTAATGGCTCTTTACGTGGCACTTAGGCCTATTCAGGAGTTCAACTACGACGGGGACGAAAGTAATAGCAGTACAAGTCCAATAACTGCAGGCTTGTTAAACAGTCGCTTCTAGCTTAAATTAAGAGCAGATGGCAGACAAACCAAAAAAGAATAAAGTTCTCGTCTCCCCTGAGATCGGCGACTCCGGTGTCAACATATTCAATGGCATTATTAGTGGCGAAGAATACAACCGCAATCTATCCGGTCGCCAAGCACTGAAGATCTGGGATGAGATGCGCCGATCGGACGCCAGCGTTGGCGTCTCCTTACGAGCGGTCAAGCTCCCGATCAAGTCGAGCAAGTTCTTCACGACGCCGGCTTCGGATGATGACATCGACGTTGAGATCAGCGAGCTTGCAAAGTGGAACCTATTCGAGCGCATCAAATGGAAGAAGACGCTGGGGGAGATCCTCACGCATCTGGAGTTCGGCTTCGCTGTCTTTGAGATGGTGTTTGAGCCCGAACTAGTCGACGGTACATGGCGCGTCGTCCTGACGAAGCTCGCTTACCGCAAGCCGACCACGATAGAAGCGTGGCAGTGCCAAGACGGTTCACCAGGCATCACGCAGCGTCTCAGTAACGGCAAGCTCGTCTCTATTCCACTGGAACGGCTATTGGTCTTTACCAACGAGCAAGAGGGCGACAACTACGAAGGCCGCAGTATCCTACGCACCGCCTACAAGCACTGGTTCTATGTGGACAAGTTCTACCAGATCGATGCTGTCGGCGCGGAGCGTCAGGCACTTGGTGTTGTAGATATTGCCTACCAGAAGGGCACAGATCAGAAGACGATCGAGAGTGCCAAGCTCGCGGCCAGGAACATCCGTGCGAACGAGGAATCATCTATCGCGCATCCTAAGGATCTAGAGATCACTTTCCTGGACATGAAAGCGTCCACCTTGAAGGACCTGCAGCCGTCTATCAGCCACCACGACCGCCAGATCACTAAGAACGTTCTGGCCCAGTTCCTGGAGCTTGGTTCAAGCGGCGGTGGAGGCTCACGAGCTACCAGCGAAGACCACCACGAACTCTTTAACCAGTCGGTCCAAGCCGTCAACGACCTTATCGCTGACACCCTCGGCTACGTCGTCAAGACCATCGTCGACCTCAACTTCAACGTGGATAAGTACCCATCTATCGGTACGAGCGACATCGACCAGGGCAATATTTCCTCCTTGGCTGAAACCGTATCCAAGTTTGAAAGCGCTGGCTTCCTGACCGTCTCTGATGAGGATGAGGCTCACGTGCGCAACCTGATCGGGTTCCCAGAGAAGAGCAATGACGTTGCGGGCAAGGTGAAGAAGACCACTGATAAGCCCAAGCTCGACGCTGATAGCAGGCGTAAGAAGCACGTTGCTGCTCAGGTGAGCTCAAGGGACTTCCCTGACCTGTACGAGGGCACTGACGTTGATCCCAACGACCTTGGTTGCATCATGGTCGACACTGAAACGCTCCCTATCTTGAAGCACGTTCCGGATGAGTTGCACAGCGAACTTATCGACGCGACTACTCGTCACGACCACGCGATGGGCGCAGTGGCAGAGACAGAAGCGCATGTCACTTTGCTCTACGGCCTACTTGAGAATGGCAATGTTTGGAAGGAAAAGGTCGACACCGTTCTCAAGGACTGGTCTCTCAACGAAGTGACCATTGAGGATGTCGGATACTTCGAAACGCCAGACAGCTTCGCCGTCATTGCTCATATCGAGAAGACCCCCGCCCTCATCGACGGGCATGAACGCCTAACCCTCTTGCCGCATATCCAGACGTTCAGCGAATACCTGCCGCACCTGACACTGGCATACGTCAGCAAAGAAGCTAACATCGATGATTGGGTGGATTATCTAAGCACTGCCTACAACGGCAAGACGATCAAGACCAAGGGCATCAATTACGGTGACCTACCTGAAGACGGCGTCGAAGCAGACGTGGCTCAGGCGAAAAAACTTCACGCATCCATAACGAGTCAGCTCTATGGCAACACGCAAAGAGCTGCTTAGCGCCCGCGAACAACTCCACGTGGCCATTCACGCCGCGGAGGAATGGCAGGACAGCTACAAAGCGAGTCCTGATACGTTTCGGCAGTTACTCAGCCTGGAGGCGGCTTTAGAAACGGCCGCAGCGGAGTATCTGCACGAGCTGGCAGCCCGAGCGCCTAAGTATGTGGACTGGTCCCGTATGCCCGAACCGATCAAGGCTGACGCCGGCCCTGTCGCTAACAACGACGATCCAGCATGGAAGCAAGAGCAGATCATTCTGACTGCTGCCGTCATCGACATCATCACTGACCTAGTAGCAACGGGCGCCATGGCAGGGGAGACGCTATACGGCATTCCTGCCGGATACTCGACACTTCACTTCGCCTCTTTAGACGACGCCATCATGGAATCCGCCAGGAAGCTGACTGCCGAGATGGTTTCAAACGTCACTGAGACAACCCGCAAACTCATCCGAGAGTCCGTAGCCAAGAGCATCGCCTTAGGGGAGGACATCAGCTACGCCACCGAGCGAGTCATGCGCGTCATCGATAACCCGGTACGAGCTCAACTGATCGCCAGGACGGAACCCGTGAATGCATATCAGGGCGGACTGCAGCACTATGCGAAAAGCACTGGAGCGAAGGGCAAAAAATGGGATGGCCTTCTTGGAGCTTGTCCTTTGTGCGTCTCGGCCATAAATCAGGGCGAGATAGGCATTGATGAACTATTCAAGCTGTCTAACGGGAGAGAAGTCGAACGCCCAGCATGTCATCCAGGGGACCGATGCGGAGTTATCTATATTTATTAGCTCCATTTATTGATAATGCTGTTGACAGTTTCAATGGCATATAAGATATTCATAGACAAGCATGGCAATCAAATCATTCCGAAACCTAGTAAAGATAGACGCAGACACTCAAGGCAATGCGCCTAAGACTATTGAGCTCCTCCGTACGGGTACATGGCAAACGCCGTGGCACGGAGAATTCGAAATTACTCCTGAAGACATCAAGCAGTTCGTGGTCAACGCGGACAAAGGCATCGGTCTTGTGGAAGCTGATCCGAAGGTCCCACTCAACTATGGTCATGAGTCCTGGGACAAGGCCGCTGGCTGGATACCAAAGGTGTATGCCAGCGAAGACGGCCTCGCACTTCTCGGTGATCCAGAATGGACGCCAGCTGCTCTTCAGGCAATCAAAGACGGAGAGTGGAAATTTATTTCTCCGGAATTTAATCCACGTGACTATCCGTGGGAAGACCCAGAGCAAGAGTACAGCTTCGTGAGCAATGTCATCACGGGGGCTGCACTGACAAACATCCCATTATTCAAGAAGCTGAAGCCAATCACGGCGTCGCGTTTGCCTAACAAGGTAAAGGCTGATGCCACTGGCAACGGTGATAAACGTAACGAAGGAGAACACATGACGTTAGAAGAAATTCGCGCCAAGCAAGTAGCCGACCTGAACGACGAAGAAAAAGCGTTCCTGGCCGACCACAAAGCCGATCTGACAGCTGAAGAGCTGACAACATACGGCCTAGAAGCTGACGACGACGCAGCTAAAGCAGCTGCTGAGAAGGAAGCTGCAGACAAAGAAGCCGCAGATAAGGCTGCTGCGGAAGAAGCAGAAAAGGCTGAGGCTGATGCCAAAGCTGCTGACGACGCTAAGGCTGAAGAAGCAGCGAAGATCGAAGCAAGCGCGCTCAAGGGATTAACACCCGAGCTAGCGGCAGAAATCAAGCAACTACGCGCAGATGCCAAAGCAGCTCATGCGACAGCTACTAAGTTCGAGCGTCAGCTAGCTGAACGCGATGCACGGGAGTTCATCACTGCCAGTGTCAAAGCCGGCCAGATCAAGAGCGGCGAAAGCGAACGAGCGGTAGACATCCTGCTTGCATCAAGTGACAAGCAGCGCACTGAACTAGAAGCCTTCATCAAGGGTCTTCCAGTCAACGCGTCACTTGGCGCTGAGCTTGGCGATGGCGGCAAAGACGTAATCGCTGACGCCCGCAAGGAAGTCGATTCCCGAGTGGCAAAGGTACGCGCTGACGCTAGTGCTGAGGGCAAGTCATTGTCTTACGCACAAGCACGCAAGCAAGTACTGGCGGCCGATACAACACTAAAAGATCAACTCAAAGAGGAGGAACAGTAAATGTCATTTCAACCAGGTGATCGATATAGCGCAGTCGCAGGTGCAGACCTTTCGGCTAAACGCTATTACCTAGTCAAACTAAACAGCAGCGGCGAAGTCGTCCTTGCATCAGCAGCAACCGATGCAATCCTAGGCGTGCTAGATAACACACCTAAGGCAGGCGGTACGGCTGAAGTCGTGCTTCTAAACGGCGTTGGCTCATTCAAGGTCAAACTTGCAGCTAACACCAGCAAAGATGCGTTCCTTACATCGGACGCGAGCGGGTTGGCAGTGGCTACCACTACCGCTAACAACCGTGTCATCGGTCAGCTAGTCCGCACATCAGTTGCGAACGAAATTGCCGAGTACATCAAACTTAACGAGAAATATTAGGAAAGGTTAAATCACCACAATGGCTAATCAAGCACAATACGTAGACCAAGCTCTGACCAACGTCAGCACGGCATGGCGCAATGAGAGTACCGACTTCATCTCGGACTTCATCTTCCCTGAAGTGTTGGTCACTAAGCCAACCTTTGAAGTCGCTACTTACGGTAAAGACGCACTCCGCATCCCATCAAGCAGCGTCCGCAGTGGCGAAGCACTGGCAAAACGTGTGTCACTTAACCGTGGCTACGACAACTTCGGACCGCTTAACGAGCACTCACTAAGTGACATCGTTACCCGAGCTGACTACCGCCTAAGCGATGATCCTTTCAACCCTGAATCTGACGCAGTCGAAAACCTGCACGAGAAGATGGCTTTGATCGACGAATCATCTCTAGCAACACAGCTAGCCAGCACAAGCATCATCACTCAGAACACAACGCTGAGCGGTGTAAGTCAGTGGAGCGACAGTAACTCAACTCCATTCCAGGACATCAAGACTGGTGCTCAAACTGCTTCATTTAAGAAGTACAACACCTTGTTCATGGGCTCAGAAGCGTGGGACGAACTGATCCTGCACCCTGAACTGCTTGACCGCATCAAGTGGAGCCAGACCGGTGTCCTTACGTACGAAGCAGTCCTTGCACTCTTCGCACCGTTCGGCATCACGAAGATCCACGTTGGCCGCGCAACATCTAACACTGGCGCTGAAGGCGTGACTGACACCTTCTCAAGCGTCTGGGGCAAGAACGCGTGGCTTGGCTACGTCACTCAGAAACCAGGTCGCAAAGAACTAAACGGTGGTTACAAGTTCCGTCTTGAGAACAGCCGTGAAGTGACTAAGGAAGTGAAGAACAACCCACCTGTCACTGAGATCGTGGTTCGCGACGAGTACGACCACATCCTCATGAACGCTGAATGCTTCTATCTCCTAAAAGACGTAGTCGCCTAATCCTAGGAAAGGGAAAATCTATATGGCACGAACAGAAGTTGGATTCAAAGGAGCGAAGTTGGTAGGAGCCGTCATTGACGGTCCCGCCAACTTCACGACCAAGACCGTCACAGTCCTAGCGGGCGCTGCAACCGGCACCGCTACGGTGGCAGCCGGCACGATGATCATTGGTTTATACCCAGCCGGTAACCAGGACCAGTTCATCGACAACGTTGCTATCGCTAGCACGACGCTGACGATCACCCTGGCCGCTAACGCGACGGCAAATAATGTCTTCAAAGTAACTGTACTAGAGGGCTAGTCATGGCATACGTAGAAGCTACTGGAAACATCAAGCACGACGGCACTAGCTACAAGGCTGGTGACGTGATCGAGGCTGACCAGGACGTCGCTAGTCGTCTTGTCCTGATCGGCGCTGCCAAGAATGCGAAGACACCTGAAGACGTTGAAGCTAAGGCCAAGGCCGCCGCTGATGCCAAAGCTGCTGAAGAGGCGAAAGCCGCTGAACAAGCCAAGGCAGACGAAGCCGCTCGCGTGAAAGCGGAGCAAGAGGCTCAGGCAGACAAAGAAGCGGCTGAAAAGGCTGATGCTGAGGCGAAAGCCAAAGCCGCTGCGACTGCATCTAAAGCCGCAGAATCAAACCAAAAAGTTACGACGGACAGTAAGTCTAAATAGACTGTAGGACGTCACAGACGATGAGAGAGCGCCTAAACGGGCGCTCTTTTTGTTGAGTCTTTCCTATTCTATTCGTTATCCATACGTGCGATATTAAGAATAGAACTTAAACAGGAAATATCGTATGGGCTTAACAGTCACAGGAACAATCACAACGCAGAACTCGAACCCGACTACGGGCACGGCAACCGTGGGATCATTTATAAAATTAGCTGATAGGGGCTCAACTACCTTTAGGGCAGCAATAGATAGCATCTCGGTCCAAGTCACTGGAACTTATACGGGCGTGCTGACACCCCAAGTATCCAACGACGGCGTGACTTGGGTAGCAGTGGGTCCTCTCATGGTCTACAACCTTGGTACAAACGCCTATTCACAAACGATTGCCTCGGCGGCCGTAGGTGTGTTCAACATCAACGTCGGTGGCGTGAAGTATTTCCGAATCAGCGCTAACGCAGCAGTCACCGGCACAGCGAGCGTCACGATCAACGGCACGGCTCTAACCGGATCTGTTGGCCTTACCGCCTCCGTTACCCTTAGCGACAAGATCGCTGGTGAGGACATTCCTAATGACACGCTGAAGGTAGAAGATCGTTCTTCTTACGTGAACACTGCTGCAAGCGTGCTTCTAAAGACGGGGGCAGGTCGATTGAAGGGCATGATAGTCGCTTCGGCTTCTGCCACCCCAACGATTAAGTTGTGGGATGCCACATCAGCAACGGGTGCAGTTCTAGTAAACACATTCACTCCGGTTGCAGGGACCAACTATGTATTCCCTGACGTTGAATTCGCAACAGGTCTCTACATAACGATAAGCGGTACTGTCGATTGCACAGTATTCTGGAAGTAATAAATCATGGCTGTCCGCCGACCTGTCCACGATAACCTCCGCAAGAACGGAGACTTTGATAATGCGCCGCCGTTTACAGCGGCTACAACCAGCACCAGTGTTTACATTACTGGGACCGCCGCTGGTTCAGCTACGAACGATACCTATTCGTGGGCTACTAATAAAGGTGGGACTGGTAGTGCAATGTTCGATGCCGCTGAAAAGCATTCAGGGACGACGTCGATGAAGGTATCGACTCTGGCGACAGGTTCTTTCATGTATGCGCGGACTGTTCCTGGTACGGCTACTCACCAGAAACTTCGTCTTAATACTGCCCCGATCCTTCCGAACACTAGCTACACGGTTGGTTTCTGGATGAAGACTAGCCTCGTGAGCGGTTCGTCAGCTTCAGGTGCTCGCATGGCTGTTGTTCAGTACAACGCCGCTGCCACGGCTCTTACCACTGTCCTTTCCACGGCAGTAACTACGAGTACTGGTTGGACTGAGTATTCCTTCACCTTCACCACACAAGCCACATGCAACTTCATTGAGCTTCAGTGCCGAGTAACTGGTAACGATGGCGCGGCAACGCTCATCATGGATGGCTGGTTCGATGACATCACTGTTAAGCCAACTACTCAGACTGTTCGCCTCGCCGTATGACCATAACTCGACTACCAGTAGCGACCTCGGCAGAAGTTGAGCCACTCAAGAGCAAGATGTCCGGCATTGTGATGGAGCGGGCGAATGGTGACATGCTCACAGCTACTAGCAGCCCGTTTGCTATCCATAAGTCAACGGACGGGGGAGCGACCTGGGTGCAGAAGTTCTCAGAGGCGCACCCTAACCGCAACGCTCGTCTGAACTTTGAAGATTCACGGGGCTACCTATTCTTCGGTACGGCCCTCACAAACAACGCTGCGACGATTGCTCGGTCTACGGACGGCGGTGAAACATTCGCCACTGTCCTTACTCTCGAATCAGACTCAGCCTGGTACATGATCGAGCGCGATAACGGCGACCTGTACCTGAACGAATACAACTCATCCAACACAGCGATGTTCGCTTACAACGTTTGGAAGTCAACGAACGGCGGGGCGAACTGGACCAAGTTCTACACTCATCCTCCTGGCCCCGACCCTGCAACTCTGACGAATAGGACCATCCGCCACTTCCACATGCTTTGGCGTGATGCTGACGATCAGATGTATCTGTCAATGGCTCATGGCCTAGAGGCAGGAGCCTACCTGCTCAATGACAACGGCACTCTTGGCGCCAATATCGGTGACTATCCAACAGGTGACGGCGCATCTAAGGGTGGTGGATTGACTGCCTTTGCTCAGGCGGATAATGGTGACGTCTTCCTGACGCCTGATAACTACCCGTCATGCATCTACAAGTACCAGCCGTCCTCACCGACGCTAGAAGGCAAGCTTCTCAACGTTCACGATGTGGCTAGTAGGTACGGAACAAGTCGTGAGTCGTTCATCCTGGGCATGAGCAAGGGGCGTTACGGTGTCCTCTATGCACTTGGCAACGGGACATCAGCCAA
Source organism: Pseudarthrobacter sp. HLT1-3 (assembly GCF_059383535.1). NCBI lineage: Bacteria > Bacillati > Actinomycetota > Actinomycetes > Micrococcales > Micrococcaceae > Pseudarthrobacter > Pseudarthrobacter sp. HLT1-3. The sequence goes on from NZ_JBWZCJ010000020.1 coordinate 54,360, forward strand.
CAGAACCTTTTTGCTGATCAGTGGTGACGACGGCGCGACCTGGAAGTACGTGGCCTATACGAGTGAAGGTAACCGGCCAACCTTTGTATCGGTTAGTCGTTCTTCTACCCCTCGCATCCACATTGACCAGGGCATCAACCGGCCATTCGTGACGCTACCTGACTACACGAAGCAGCAAGCCATGAACCTGTAGGCAAAACTGCTATGACAAAGACCTCTCAACTTCGAGGGGTCTTTTAATTGTTGGTGTGCAGTGTTTAAATAAAGACATAGATGACGGCATTTTCAACCCACAAAAACTTTGCCATTGGAACGGTGCTCTCAGCCCCGGGCGATGCGAGTGGGCAAGACTTCGTTCTGATGCCTGGAGACGGTGAAGTCTTCGCGAACAACATGCCGGTGACGTTCTGTCCTCCAAGCGTGCAACCCACTGCTGACAACTCAGAGATTGGCTACCTGACAAACGTTGCTGGCGACGCTCTGACGATCACCAGGGCGCAGGAGGGCAGTCTTCCGATGCAGGTAGCAGCTGGCTGGCAAGTGTATGGCTCAGTGACGGCTAAGGGCCTGACAGACATAGAAGCCGCGGTGGCAGCAAAGGCGGACAAGACCTACGTAGATAGCCAGGACGCAGCCATCCAGAGCCAGGTGACAGCGAACACCACGGCCATCTCAGGCAAAGAACCAACCCTCACCGCTGGCACCACCGCGCAGTACTACCGTGGCGATAAGTCATGGCAGGCGCTTGATAAGACAGCTGTAGGGCTAGAGAACGCTAATAACACCAGCGACGCGAACAAGCCTGTAAGTACGGCTCAGGCGGCGGCTAATGCCCTTGCTTTACCTTTAGCGGGTGGAACGATGACAGGTCAACTACTCGCAAACGCTAGCAATAACACTGGCGGCGGGATCATTTCAAAGAATATAACTATCGTTCCTAACCCCGGGCGTGGCGCAAGCGCTTCTATGTTCCTCGACAATCAAGCAGGACAGGTCTGGGAGTTCTTTAATAACAATCTAGGTGAGTTCGGAGTTTGGAATGACATTGGAGGCTACCAACCTTTTACGATCAAATCTTCTGCAACCACAGACACGCTGATGATGGACGGCAGCGGTGTTCACATTAAATCGCTATACGTAGACACTAATACTTTCGTAGTCGATGCAACAAATAATAGAGTAGGGATAGGTACGGCAACACCGGCAGTCGCACTAGAGGTTGTAGGCACGTCATATCTCAGAGCAGCGGTATATACAAATCAACTAAGTGGCTATGATTTCGGTCACATTGAAACGGGCAACCTGCGACCTATATCAAACTTGGGTAGTTACTTAGGGGATAGCAGTAAGTACTACTTAGCTGTGAACGCCCAAACCCTCAACCTCAACGCCACGGCGTCTATAAGTGGGGCGACAGCTGGACGACTACAAGTAACGGGGCTTTTCGTGCCAGTTCAAGCACCTACTGCGTCCGCGCCCGCGTATGTCAAAGGTGCTATCTATTTCGATACGACACTAAACAAACTCCGTGTCGGTGGAGCAACCGCATGGGAGACAATAACAAGCTCATAAGGAGAACAACCATGCCCAAACAAGTAACCTTCAACAAAGACAAAGAGGCAAAAGACAGCTAATGTTCGGCGCGTCAGCCTTTGGAACACTCCCTTTTGCTAGTCGCATCGTCTTGGCTCTCGGTGACACTGCCACCCGCGCCACAGTAATGACTATGCAGTCCAGGACGGTCATTATTGGATCTTCTTCTCACAAGCTTCTATTGACCAATCAAAAGAACATCACCATACTAAAAAGTATTAAGCGGTAAACAAATGCAATGAATATGGAAGTACACAATATAACCGAACATCCCCTATACGTTACATGGCGGAGCATGAAGCAGCGCTGCAGCGGCTCTTATCACAGGGATTATAAGAATTACGGTGGCCGCGGTATCAGGTACTGCGAACGTTGGAACGACTTCCATTGTTTCGTTGCAGATATGGGTGCTGGATATGAGAAAGGTCTTTCTCTTGACCGCATAGACAATGAAAAAGGCTACTCGCCTGAGAATTGCCGTTGGGCCACCAAGACTGAACAGAACAACAATACCCGCCGAAATCGCTACATATGTATCAACGGTGAGACCAAGACGCTAAGCCAATGGGTGCGCCTATCGAGGCTAAAGAAAAGTACCGTTACTCAGCGCTTCTATACTTACGGCTGGAGCGCCCAGCGGGCTCTAGGGATGGAGGCGTAAGTTGGCTACTACATTGCAAATAGAATCATTCGTCGACACCAACCTAAAAGAGCGAACTGAGCTTAGTGCTGACTATGTGGCCGCTTCATTAGTCCTGAAAGTAAAAAGTACGGACGGATATCTTGTAGGCCAGCCGATCTACGTAGGCCAGCTAGCTCGTGAGGGCGTTGAGAAGGCCGTCATTGCGTCCGTAGGTGATGCGACGACAATCAACCTGGTTGCGTCGCTGAAGCTGCCTCACACCCGCTATGAGCCCGTCACAGCAGCCCTTGGCGATCTCCTTCATGTCTACCGGGCGGCCAACGTCAACGGCACGGTGCCAGCTGATGGGGCCTTTTCAGTCCTGGCAACGCGCTCGATCAAAGCTGATAGCCAATCGACCTACTACACAGACTCTGCCGGCGACAGCAACTATTGGTACCGCTTTACCTACTACAACGCCGTGACCTTGGAAGAGACAGACCTGTCAGATTCCGTTGCAGTCCGCGGCGACGACTTTGGTCACTACGCTTCTATCTCCGAGATCCGTGTCGAAGCTGGCTTTGAGCACGCGTACAACCTCAAGGACTCGACGATTGATCAGCAGCGCCGTGCGGCCGAAGCGGAGATCAACGCATCTCTTAGCGGTGCGTATACCGTTCCGTTTACTCCGGTCCCTGCGATTGTGAAGACACTGACGATCCAACTCGCGTCAGCCTTACTCCTGGCCAACGCCTATGGCGACACCTCAAGCAGTAAGCAAAAGATCAAAGACGCCAGGGCAGCAATCGACGGTTACCGACTAGGCTCGACAGTCCTCCAAGATGAAGCTGGAATCTCCCTCTCTACCTCTGACTCAGTGAGCGGCTATCCAGGTGAGCCAAGCGATGAAGCACCTCGCTACTTCCGTATGGATGACAGGTTCTAAATGGCAACCATCAACCTTGTTGTCGAGGGAGATAAAGAGCTCGTAGCCAAGCTGCGCAAGTTCGGCGTCTCGGTCCTAGATCTCAGTGACTCGATGGATGAAACGGGCAAGTACCTGACGAGGTTCTTCTCAGGTGAGGTCTTCGCCTCACGTGGGCAGGTCTTCGGCAAACCGTGGCCATCTCTCAACGACAACTACGCTGCGTTCAAGGCCCGTACCTTTCCAGGCCGGCCACCCCTCATCCGGTCTGGACTTATGAACCGATCTTTCAAGCACAACTCTACGAAGCTGACGGCCAGCCTTTGGAACGAAGCCAAGTACTTCGACTACCACCAGGAAGGCAGGGGAGTGCCCGAGCGCGTCATGATGCACGTCGACGAGAAACGCGAGCGTTCGATCATTGGCTTCATCGCTGAGGACATCAACGGAAAGATGAAGGCTGCCGATGTCTAGCCAGTACGAGGACAACGTTCAGCGCATCTTGAATCTCATGAAGGACACCTTTAGCGACACCTTCAAGACCTATTACGACGGCGATCCTGAAGCGATTCCGCTGTTCAACTTGCCGTGCATCATCGTGACGCAGACCAGCGACGAGACGACAGCTGATTCCTGGCAACAAGACGACGTAGAGGACCGACTGACCGTCAAGATCGTCCTCAATAAGCGGGATGACTTCGACAACGACAAGGTGAATCCGCTCAACATGACCGAGCGCAAGATTAGGAACTTCGTGTCTGAGCGTGACCAGACTACTGGGCGCTACCTTCCGCGTACGGTGAAGGGTGCTATCCGCACAATGGCCCTGGACGGCATCACAGCAATCGCTGGAACGATGAACGTCGAGTACGGCATCAACCCCCGAATCGCTGGCGAGGGGCTTGCCGACCTGACTGCTGAAGGGCATGTGACGTTTAGTATCAGCTACCCAGTGGACATCCCAGTTGCATCATAGGCTTTTAAATACAAGACATTTGTCTTACATTAAGAGACATGGCAGATAAAGCAGCAAAGCATACTAACAAGGCGGTGAAACCAGATACTCAGCCATTCTTTGTCCCCTCGATCGGTAAAACGGTAGAAGTGGCGGATTTGGCAGATGTTGAGGCGGCTGTCGTTAATGATAAAACTAATCAAGAAATAGAGGTAGGTGATGGCAACAGCTGATCAACATATAGGCAGGCGAATAGGCGTAGGGATCGGCATCGAAGCCACTCCTGGCGTGACCGTCGCGCCGCAAACGTTCCTACGTTGGGACACAAACGATCTTCAACCTAAAACCAACGTTGTCGAAGATGACAGCGCTATGGGCGTGGTGGATGAAGTCAGCGATAGCGGCATCACGTCTCGTTGGGCTGAAGGCACCCTAGGCGGCAAGATCAGCGCTGTGGACATGGGCTTCTTCCTACTAGGCCACTACGGAGCAGTGACAACCGGCGCAGCGGTCGGCGGCGTCTATCCGCACACCTTCAGCGTCAAGCAGTCAAGCATTCCAACGACGGTCAGCCTGGCAATTTCTAGCCCGCTGCAATCACAGCGCCACGGCTACGGCGTCTTTGAGACGTTAGAGATCACGGCCGAGCAAAATGGCTACGTCAACTTCTCGTCAGCAGTCAAGGCCCGCACCGGGTCTACTTCAAGCGAGACAGTTGCATTCACCGCGCAGAACCTATTTACGAGCAAGCACATCACCCTCAAGATCGCGGATACCAGCGGAGCCCTCGGTGCTGCTACAGCTATCAGTGCGTTGAGCATCAAGTTCATGTCTGAGCGCCCGTCAGAGGCAGTCAATCCACTTGGCACTATGGACGAAGTTGAGTTCGATCGTGGCAGCTACAAAGCCAACGGTGAGTTCGTGCTTCGTCTTAAGTCGACCGAATACGAGGAAGCCTTCCTGGCGAACACCATCAAAGCCCTTCGCATCGCTATGACCAACGGCAACGACAGCCTAGAGATCACGGCTACCAAGGTCCGCTACCGCGAGCTTGAGCAGTCCAGGGACAAGAACGACGTCGTTACTGCGACTATCCAGTTCTTCTGCGAATACGACACAGCTGTCGGTGCGTCGAATGTTCCGATCCTAAAGAACACGCGCGCTACTTACGCATCAGCTTAGTTTGTCCTTTACTGAATAACTGACCCATGTTTAACTAGGGTCAGTTATTTAATTGGAGCATCTATGACCGAAGTAAAGCGATATGCAGCCGTAAAGAAATCATCATTAGCTGGGCTCAGCGAAGAGTGGGGCGAGGAGTGTTTCGCCTATGTGCAGCCAGCGACCTACCAAGACAACATCGCAATGGATGAAGCAGACTTCACGAAGATGAAGCAGCGAGAGCAGGTGGAGTGGCAGACCATGATGGTCAAGGACCACTTCATTAGCGGCAAGATCAAAGCCTTCAACGGTACCGAGTTTGAGCTGGCAGATATGACGCTCGACGACATCGACGCCAGCATTGCAATAAACGATAAGTTGTACGCCGACATTATGGGGTTCGAACTGGACCCAAAAGATTTGCGCAAGGCAGCGAGGGACAGCGCCTTGCTGACGAACGAGCCGAGCACTACCGAAACTACATCGTCAGAGGAATCAGTGGAGGAGTCCCAGACGGAGTAGTTCGAGAGATCATGCTGTTCCGCTATATGGAACGTATGCACCTCAGTTATCTTCAGGCAGCTAGAGAAACTCCGTGGGCAGAAGTTGAACGGGCTTTTTACGTATGGTCGTTAGATAGTGACCATGATAAATTAGAGACAGAAAGAAGCAAAGGCGCTTAAAACACAACTGCATGGCATCCAACACAATATCTATCCTCATTAAAGCGCAAGATAACGCCTCTAAGGTGCTTAAAGACGTTGGGGATAATATCGATGGCGCGGGGCGAAAGTCTGAAGCAAGTGCCAAGTCAATAGGCGGCCTCAGCGATCACATGGGCGCCCTGGCTGGGGTTACTGCTTCAGCTGGTGTCGCTACGTACAGCCTCGTCGGGATGATGGACCGAAGCATTAGCTCCGCCAATAAGTATCAGGCTGCACTGACCGGTTTGAACAGCGTCGCTACTGCCTTTGGGCACAACGCCGGCCTGGCTGAGCAAGCAGCAAAAGACCTTGCGAACGACGGGTTGATGACCGTCACGGATGCAGCGACGGGGCTGAAGAATCTCCTAGCGTCTGGTTTCAGTCTCGACCAAGCAACGACCTTGATGAAGCGGTTCAAGGACAGCGCAGCCTTCGGCCGACAGAGCGCACTTAGCTTTGGTCAAGCCGTGTCTAGCGCAACAGAAGGTATCAAGAACGGCAACAGCATTTTGGTTGACAACGCGGGCGTCACGAAAAATCTGAGCAATATGCTGACGGAGGCTGGCTACAGCGCGCAGGACCTTTCAAAGGCAACTACCGACGCAGGAGTTAGGCAGGCGCTTTTCAACGGCATCCTCAAAGAGACGAACGCTCAATCGGGAGACGCAGCCAAGCTGGCTGATAGCGCTGCTGGTAAGCAAGCCGTATGGGCTGCGCAAACGGAAGTATTGAATCAAAAGATCGGTATGGCGCTTCAGCCTGCGTTGCTTTCACTGCTTCAGACAATAACTCCAATCATCACGACGATCGCAGACTGGGTGTCCAAGAATCCGGAGCTCGCGGCTGGACTTGTTATTGGTACAACTGCGGTAGTTGGCCTGACTACCGTTATCGGGACACTGGCATTGGCAGTTGCTGGACTTGGTCCAGTTTTCACCCTGTTTAAAGTCGTGTCGCTCGCTTCACTTGCCGCAGTCGGCACAGGCTTCACTGGCCTCGCTGCTCTGGTAGCTTCACCGCTTGCAATGCCAGCGATTGCCGTCGCCGCCGCTGTTGGAGCGCTGTTTCTCGTCTACGACGCCGCAGTCAAGGCTCGTAACGCCGTCAACGAAGCAACCGCCGCGAAGGCTAACCTGGCAGCAGAAGACGTAAAAATGAAAGCTACTGCGCTGAGCATCGTGAATAGTGGCGTGGCATCCGCAGAACGCAAAGCGGCTGCCCAACGAGTCCTCAATCAAATTGCTGCACGCGGCAATGCATCTGGTACTGCCTACTCACCCGGCGGCGCCACTCTCGTTGGCGAGAACGGTCCAGAGATCGTCAACATGCCACGGGGCGCTTCAGTCACTCAGGCATATAGAACACGCAATGAGCTTGCATCAGAAGGCTCAGGAGGCGTTACAAACATCTTGAGCGGCAACTTCACCTTCCAGAGCGCAGAAGCCGTCCAGGAGTTCTTTAACCGCCTCGATAAGACGCAGCGCCTGGCGAAGTTTGGAATGGCCTCATGATCGGTGTCAGCTACGGGGACTTTGATCTGCAAGCCAACGGCGTGACCGTGACGGGGACTGACGTCTACTCAGCACCGACGAACGCCATCCAGGCCGATGAACTGGCAGAGCGCGATGGTGCCTTGATCGTCAAGCAGCAGTTCCAGAAGAAGAGTTTCAAGGTAGAAGGGCTTATCCGTAAAGACACGCAGCTGCAGCTGGAGCAGACACTGGATGCATTCAAGCTGGCCATGGCAAAGAAGAACCAAGGCTTTGACGTGGACTACGCGGGTGGAATCCGTCGCTACCTGGCATCGGTTCAGAACAACATCATAAGCAGCCGAGGGATCACGAGTGTCGGATTCTCACTTGAGTTCCTATCACCTGATGGCATGGGCTGGGACTTGGACAGTACCGTCTTAATTTCTCCTACAGCCGTCACTGCTTCGAACCAGACTGTCTCACTTAACGTCGGCGGGTCGTATAAGGCAGATCCACTCATCAAGGTCACGGTCGATGCCATCACAGGTGGCACCGCCAAGACGATCACCTTATCTAATGCCGCAACACTTCGGTCCATTGCTATCACGCGTACATGGGTAGCGGGAGATGTCCTTGAGATAGACACACTAAAGGGCAGAGTTCTCGTTAATGGTGCAGCTCATGATTTCAGCGGGCAGTTACTCAGTTTTGAACCGGGCGACGGGGGATTGGGTTACCTGGATGACTTCACAACTAGAAGCGTGACCATAACTGGCAGCTACACAAGGCGATGGTTGTAGGTTACATTAAAGACAGAATTAAACAGGAAAACTAAATATGGCAAATTCTTTGTACGAGAAAGCACGAGAGGGATTCCTCAGTGGACTAATAAACTTCAGTTCCGACAATATCAAAGTGGTTCTGGTCGATACAGGCCTTTACACAGCTAATGTCGCAACCGATCAATACCTTAGTGATGTTCCTTCAGGTGCGCGAGTAGCGACTAGCTCGAACCTTTCCAGTAAGACCGTCACCAATGGTGTAGCCGACGCAGCTGATGTCACGTTCACTGCCGTTACTGGGGCATCCATAGAAGCGGTCGTCGTTTACAAAGACACAGGAACAGCCTCAAGCTCCCGCCTTATCTGCTACATCGATAGCGGCTCTAGCGGTATCCCTATCACTCCGAACGGCGGTGACATCGCGACTGCCTGGCACGCTAGCGGCATCTTTAAGTTGTAGGCGCTGACCTAGATGGCGAATAGATTTTGGGTACCCATCGGAGGATCTGGCACAGGCGATTGGTCCAACACTGGTCACTGGTCAACGACGAGTGGTGGCGCAGGTGGCGCGAGCGTTCCGACGAGCGCGGATGACGTCTTCTTTGATGCCAACTCTTTTACGGCGGACAACCAGACGGTCGGCGTCGATAACTTCTACTCCGTCGATGACCTGTCCTTTACTGGTGTCAACCACGGCATCATTGTCAATGGTGCGAACACTCTCAACGTCAACGGAGATGTCACCCTTGTCTCCCAAGTATGGCTAAGCGCCAACCTTAGAATCTCATCCGTCTTCTGCGACTTTACGCAAAACGGCGCCCTGATTACTTCCACCGTCACGGTTGGGCAAGACGCCGAACTTATATTGCAGGGAGCGTTCTCAGCAGGAGCGCTCAACTTCGGGGTGTCCACCTCGATAAAGTACGGGTCACTGGATTCAAACAACCACCCGATCACAGTAGACAGTATGCAGTTCTACTTTGCCGACACCGTCAACTTCGGTAGTTCGGTTGTCACTGTCAACGGCAGCGGCTTCAACGTCCTTGATGTCACTGGAACCGTATTTCAGGCGTCAAGCGCCACCTTCAAGTTCACCGGGACGGGCACGTTTAACCTCAACTTCTCCTCCGTGGGTGAGCTGGAAGTGTCCGGTACGACGACGGTAAAGACCTCTCACACGTTCTCAACGCTGGAACTCAAGCCTGGAGCAACACTGATTTCAACCGTTGGGGGAGGGTCTGCCACTACGCAGACGATCACCAACTTCATTGCTGTTGGGACAAGCGGTGCGCCGATAACTATTAAGTCTTCATCCGTAGGTCTTCAACATGTGCTGCGAAAAACCTCTGGCGTTGTTGAGGCTTACTACGTCAACCTTCAAGACTCCGTCGCCAATGGTGGTGCGACCTTCAATAACTATGGCGGCATAAACAACGGCAACAACAGCGGCTGGAACTTCCTTCCTGGTCCGATCCCAACCTGGTCATTTATCTCGTCAACCAGCAGCGTCTTTTCACCTTCACTGGTTCCAGGAACGGCAACGATGGCACCCGGCTTTGTCGCTAGTGCGGCCACTGTCTACCCGCTCAACAACACCATGTTCATCTCGAATCTGGGCAACATCCTGTCGACCCCTACGGTGTATTCGCCTGCTTTTACATCCTTACCTCCACCTCCAGCTCCACCGACTGACTGGGAAGCTATCGGTAAGGAAGACGAAAAGGTCTACGTCTACAAGGTCTACTCATCTACCGGCACCTTCATCGGGATCTGGACTGACGTTCGCGACGAATTGATGTTCACCAGGAAGATCAATACACCAGGAACGACGACGACTGTGAGACTTTCACGCTCACCTAATACGACGAAGGAAGTCCGCGCCAACCTGACGACTGAAGCCGGCGAGCCGATCACGACTGAGGACGGCGAACGGCTGACCGTCACCTATGAAACGAACAACTCAGTAGGTGAAGGCACGGACGTAGATATCAACTACAAAGTCGATGTCTACGTTCACTACGGGGAGTTCGATCGCCTTGTCACAGAAGCTGGGGAACCAATCACCACCGAAGACGGCGATTACCTGTTGGCAGCGTCCGGCGCTCCAAGCGGCGTCCGAGTTTTCAGCGGCACCATCCTCGATTACCGGTCCACCTATGACAATGAAACCGGCGTGACGGTTACCTTGGCATCAAACGGCCTGGGACTATCGAACGAACTAGTCCGCAGTGGCGAGACAACGACGGTCAACTACTCGTCCCAGGCGCTTCAGACAACACTCAAGAGCGTTCTTGACACTAACCCCCAAGTGATGACCTACAGCACGGACTCGATCGCGACCCCAGGCGTATCTGCTGCCTTCAAGTTTGAGCTGAGCACCAAACTCGAAGCCATTGAACGAATCCACGAACAGACCCCCGACGGCTGGTACTGGTACGGCGACGTTGCCGACAACTACGTCTATATGCAGCCGACCGCCTCTACGCCTCATCACGTGTTTAAGAAGGGCTACCACGTGAAGTCACTTGATCTCACGCGTTCCAAGGAGCAGTTGATCAACCGCGTCTACTTCATCGGTGGGGAAGTTGCCGGCGTCCCGGTGTTCAAGAAGTACGAAGACGCTGCCAGTATCGCGCAGTGGGGAGTGGGTCTGCATCGCATCGTTGACCGTCGTTTCACCGATGCCACCGCTATGCAGCGCAAGGCTATGAAGTTGATCAACCGATTCAAGAACCCTATCTACAACACGCCGATCGTTATCAGTTCCTCGCGCTATGACCTTGAGTCCATCAAGGAGGGACAAGTTATCGGCCTCGCAAACTACGACAACTTCATAGATGAGCAGCTACTCCAGATCGTCAGTCTCTCCTATACGCCAACCGCAGCCAGGCTCGAAGTCGGTGACGTTCTTCAAGCACAGCACGAACGAATTGAAGAGATTGGTGATGAGTTGCAAGGCGAGCAATATCAAAACCTTCCAACTGCACCTGTTTGATGTTAAATTAAGAAATATAAAGGAATTAAAAATGTATGCCCGATAAGAAGATCAGTGATTTACCCGCGTTAACAACTGCCGATGCGACCGACGTCGTCCCTCTGGTGGATGTATCGGGAGCGGTTACGAAAAAAGTCACTGTTGCGGGACTTGCGGCGGCTGTGGCAGCTAACGTTCCAGACGGATCTTTCCCATACGCCAAGGGTGATGGCAAGACATGGTGGGAAGAGATTGGCCGCACAACACTAGCTGCAGCTGGTGACACGATCACCGTCTCTGGCCTACCATCTAGAAAATATCTACGAATTGTTTTTTCTGTTATACCTTCAGGTGTTATCACGCCTTGGATTCGCTTTAATAACGACACGGCCGCCAATTATTCATGGCGGTATGACCAGAATAATGGCACAGTAGGTTTTGGTGTGTCTCAAACGGGTATTACGGCTGACGTAACGTCTACGGCCGTACTTACTTATGGGGTCGCTGAAGCTGTAAATATTTCGACACAAGAGAAGATCCTTACAAGTAACATAACGGCTACTCCTGTAAGTGCTGCAAACTCTCCTAACCGTATTGAAGTTATTGGAAAGTGGGCTAATACGAGCGCGGCTATAAGCCGTTTAGATGTTTACAACAACAGTGGGGCCGGTGATTTTGCAATCGGCTCGGAAGTAATAATCCTGGGGCATAACTAGGCGTGAACGGCGTTGAAGTAGCCCTTGCCGCTCTTGCCATCATGGCTACTGTCGTCGCTGCACTTGTCTGGCTTCTTAAGAAACTCTTCACCCAGAGCGATACGACCCTCAAAGAGGGCAACAGGGCGAGCGTCCAGCTGGCGAACTCTATTGAACGTCTAGCGATGGCATCTGAAGAGCAGATCAAGTCAGGACGTGAGCGTGATGCTGAACAGATCAAATTCCAGCGGCTCGTGCTCCAGAGCCTAGCCACGCTGGATGAGAAGGCTGATCAGGTCATTGACGCAACTATGCACTTGAGTGTCGGAACCCAAAACATCAAGACTCAGGTTGTCCACAAAGAGGTGATTGAGGCTAAGACGTAATGGCGAAAACCTTAGAGCAGTTCAAGATCGACACTCTCGGCGGCTCGTTCGGCAACCCTGGTACTGGAACGTATAAAGGCCAGTGCGTCAGCTACGTCCGGCTCTACATGGAAGAAGTCTTGGGGATCAAGACGGCAGTGTGGGGTCACGCGGTGAGCTACTGGACTAATCCAAGCGTTCTAGTTCACTTCGACAAAGTTTCAACTCCTCAAGATGGCGACATTGTTGTTTGGGGTGACGATGCTGGTAACTGGACCGGGGCTGAAGGCCACATAGCGATCTCGTACAAGGGCAAACTACTCAACCAGAACTTTGGCGGCAATTTGAAGGTGACGGTCAACGATCATTTTAATCAAGGTTTGCTGGGATATTTAAGACCAAAAGGAGGTGAAGAAATGAAAATAACTGAAGATCAAGTCCGTTGGCACTACAAGCTGATTGCAGGCGTTGAGGCAACCGAGCAAGAAGTAAGCAATTACGTCGGCAAGGATTACTACACGGTCACTGAAGCCATCAAGCGCTACTTCGCAAATGCTGGACAGGGCTACAACGTCTACAGGCAGGTCGCGGAGAGGAAGATCGCTGAGCTTACCAAAGCCGAATCGACTGTGACACCACAGGGTCCATCCGATTCTGACGTGAAACTACAAGCAATCAAAGATGCACTAGGCATCAAGTAAGGAGGCATATGGAATACGTACTCGTCACAACGATGGTAGTAGCACTAACAGAAGCAGTGAAAGCAGCCTCAGAGCGTAACTGGCGCACGGTCGTCATCATCGTAGGGTCAGCACTTATCGGAGCAGCTTGCGGCTTGCTTGGTATCGAAGGACTAAGTGTCGTCCAGGGCATCGTCGTTGGTCTAGGCGCGTCTGGCGTAGTCACGGTCGCTAAAAGAATATAGCTGTGAGGCTCTGAGGAGCCCTGTAAGGCTCGCCAGCTTGAAAATCAACTAACTAACCACCTTCAAAGTCCTAAGCATCGTCTTAGGACTTTTTTGCATGTAGTCTAATTGCATGGCAATCAAAACTATCCGCATGGATGACATCGACGGCACACCGGATGCAAACTCTTACTCTTTCGCTATCAACGGGGATCAGTACGAGATTGATCTTTCGGAATCCAACTTCCAAAAGCTTCAAGAGGCACTGGCGCCCTACATCAAGGTTGCGGCTAAGGCGACTTCGCGCCTTCCCCGTGAACGTGGCGCAACATCGGCTCCTAAGAGCAACAAGGAATATCTGTCGAAGGTGCGAGTTTGGGCATCTCAGAATGGACATGAGGTAAACGCTCGCGGGCGCGTGGCTCAGTCTGTGATCGATGCCTATGAAAAGGCAGCTCGCTAAGAGTCTCGTCCCCACGGTGTTATACCGATGTTTGGTCGCTGCGCCTTCGGTGTCGTAGCGGCCATTCGTCGTTCTGTCTCCTGACGCTCTATATCAGCCACGCGCCGACCGTACTTTTCGTTGGAGCGTAGAGTTGCCGCTTTAGCAGTGCCTGCCTTCTTCGCTGGTGCCAGCGTCTTCAAGGTGACTGGCGAGCTGACCCCATTCTCGGTGTTGATCCGAGCGATCGCCATGTAGGCCTTGAGATTGGTGATGTCGGACTTATCTACTGCCTTAGAACCAAACTCGTGCTGCCAGATGTTGGCGCCCTCGGCGTTGGTCTGGAAAATGATCTTGGTCCTGGCATTGGCTTTGATCGCCTGAGACAGGTTCTGCGGCAGGCGCTCGATGTACTGCGTGGCGAGCACCATGCCCAGTTTGAACTTGCGCGCTAAAGCAAGCACGTCATCGAAGCCCATAGGGATGTCGGCAAACATCTGGAACTCGTCGAGGTAGACATAGTTCTCTTTCTCTGTCGGCACCCGTTGCGCAGCTTCCCAAAGGGCGCCAAATAGCAGTGTTCCGACGATCTCGGCAGACTCTTTAGGGACGCCCGACAAGTTTACGAGAAGGATCTTGTTCTGTCGGATGATGTCTTCCATTTGGAAAGACGACGTACCTTGTCCGAACAGGTAGCGCGGTTCGATGCGGCCGATCAGTTGCCATATACGGTTCTCGACTACGCCCGCGTGCTGGACACGCTCATTCTCTTTCAAGCGGCTCCAGTCATGCCAGAACTTGATGAGCTCTCTATCTTTAAGTCCCTTGATGATGCTGTCTGCCCACACCTTCTCGTCAGGGTTACGCGGGGAGATGAGCGGTGACAAGTCGTTGAAGGTCATGCCTTTGACGGTGGAGAGCGTCATCAGGCCATGGAACATAAGGCGTCGGAACCAGACGCCGTTGTCCTTGTATTTGAACTGGAACATGCTCACAAGCTCATCGATGACGGTCCGCGGATTGCCCTGGTCGAGCAGGTTGAAGCCCACCGGATACAGGCCGTTGGTGAAGTCGATGATGACCACATCGTCTAGGCGGTCACGCGGTACGTAGTCGAGCACCTCATAGAAGAGATCGCCCTTAGCCTCCAGGACAACCAGGCCGTGGCCGGCTTCCATGTCCTGCTTGGCCATGTTCGCCATGAGGGTCGTCTTGCCCACCCCGTTACTGCCACCTACAAACGTATGTGTGGCAGCGGCGACGTGGCTTTGTGCTATCGGACGCTCGCTCCCGGTGATAGTCGAGAGGCCTAGAATGCGGCCCTCGCTCGGGATATCAGGAGTCGGTGGAAAGTGCCTGGGTGCACCGCTCGGTAGCCCGGCAATTAAGGGGGAACCAATCGGCCACGTCATGAAGGCAATGAGCTCACTCGCCGACACCTGGCAGCCGTACACGAACGGAGACGCTGCATTCGTGATGGCGTCAGCCAAAGATCGATCGTTCCAGGTGAATGCCAAGCGAAAGCGTCCCGTACTTGCGAGAGGACGGTAGAAGAGGTTGAGCAAGTGCTTACGACGTGACGGCGACACAGCATTAATGCCGATACGCAGTGAGCCGAGGAAATTTGGTTCATCCTGCTTGGCCTTTAGTAAGGCCATCTTCTCGTTGCTAAGTGGCTTTGAGCCTAGAACCGCCTCTGTGACAGTCAGCGGCTTTATTGGTTTCCCTTGCCTTGCGATAGGGGAGACGATCCACTGAAAGATGGCCGTCTCACCCTTTTCGAGCTGCTCCATCGTCTTCAACATCGAGTTCGCCATACTGAGGCTGTCCTTGACGACGATAGGTTGCTCGGTTCTACGGATGCGGAACTCGCCCGCTAGATCCCACTCCCTACGCGGCCTCTGCTTATCTGGAATCGCACCGGTACCGGGGATGAGACCCTGTAGTTGTCCAATGATGTAGTCCGCGTCCTGCCACGGCATCGACAGCCGGTGGACGATGTCGCGGTCAGTCGCCCAGGTTTCAAACACGATGGACGGGATGTTGACAAGGGATTTGCGGTTGATGGACCCGCTGATTTGACGCAGCCAGTTTAGAAGTTGCCCCGTATTCAGCTCCGCGGGAAAAGTAATCAAGTATGTCTTTCGATCTTTATCCATGCGCGCTTGGCTAGCAATTCTAAACATGGGGACTCCTGCCATTAAAAGCACGAAAAGAGCTGAGGATAGAAAAAGCCACGCCATGCATTTACTTTCGCACAGCGTGGCTTTTTCTACTAGCGACGTTTATTGACGACAGCGCGAAGTCCAAGAACCAAGAGAAAGAGGACCAAGGCTGCTCCTGCGAAGGGAGCCACGATATTCCATGCACCATCAACGACGGTGAAGATTGCATCGCTGAAGCTGGTGGTGACGTCGTCTGCAGTCACGGCAGGCACGAGATATTTCATGACTTATACCTGCCCTTTTCCTTGTTGTAGCCATCCATAAAGGTGCGTGAGTAGAACTTGAACTGCTTGCCTACTTGTCGTGCCACGTGGCGGTTGAGCTCTGGAGTGCTGTGCTTGCGCATGTAGCGGACAACCATCGTCATGAGCACAATCGAGATAAGCGCGATAACCAAGATGACTGAGCAAGCGGCTAAGATAGCTGCCTCACTCTGCGTCCAACCGGCGTAAGTATCACTAAATGGCTTCATGGCTTTTCTCTCTCTGCTTGGATGGTCTTGAAGCGGCGATCAATATCCCGCTCCTCTTTGTATCGTGCCCATGACTCCCTGAGCTCGTCGCTAGCCCACACCCAGGACATAACGAGAGAGGGGATGCTGGCGAACGCAAGGAGCGCCCACAAAGCAATCAGTGCCCAAACGATGTTCCAAAAAACATAAGGACTAACCATGACGGTCTCCTTGACCTTTGAAGCCCGGTTTACTTTGGTGCCGGGTCGTAACTAGATCGTAGCTACCTTGCAGCTTGACCGCAACCACCTTGCAGGACTAGTTTTACCTCATGAGCGAAAACACAGAGCTACTAGACGACATCGAAGACGACCTGGCGGGACTGATTCAGGATGAAGGACTGACGCCTACGCGACTTGAGACGTTTGGACAGAACATCATCAAGTTGTTTGGGGTGAAGAGCGCTAACTTCGTGCGTGAAGAAGTGCGCTCAGCGCTGCAAGAACTGCCGAAGGACAAGTACACGCTCGCCCTGACTTATGCGCTGGGAGCATTTACCCCAGCTGCCCTAGTTGATCCTTTGACCTTGACGGCACGACGACAGTTGCTTATGCAAGAAGTAGAGGGGTTCAAGGTCTCGGAGGATACGTTGCGGCGCTGGGAGCGGCGGGCCATGCGGACCTTGGCACGCCACGTCATTGCCAAGGCGGAAGAAGCTAAGGACTCCAACTCTCTCGGGCGGAGCTACAATTACTTCGCCGAAAAGGAGGGAACGATAGATGAGCGCTTTGAGGCCATGAAGCTGTTCTTTGAGGACCAGCTTTGGAAGCAACGAGAAACGATTGGCGACTTGGAGCTGAAGGTGGAAGTCAACTCAAGATATATCCGCGCTCTCGTGAAGAAGGTTGATCTCACTGGTAAAGATCTCGGTCTTGACTGATCCCTAGGCCTTCCAGGTGATGCGGACTAAGGAACAGTCAAACCGGTACTGCCTCCACTTCGGAAAGCCTTGGCCCTTGATGCGCGGGTCAATATAGATCTTGTCGATGAGAGTATCCACGAGCTGACGGCGCCACATCAGGTCGGCTTTGTCCCAGGCTTCTTTGACGCTCTGACCTACCGGAATGTTAGCGAGCGTTGCTTTGCTCGACTTTTTATCCAGCTCGCGGCCTAGGGTCTCTAAACGGGCTTGAGCGGTGACTTTGGCCATCTTGTATTCCGCGAAGGACATCTCGCCGGTTGAGTAGAGGTTCAGAATCTCCTGAAGGCGCTGCGCTTGATCGTCGCGTTCACGCATGAGCTGTTTGAGTTCTGGAGTGGCCGACTTGGTGCCTGCGATCAGTTCACCAAGTTCAGGCGTATCAAGGCGGTACATGATGCAGTCGATAACAAGCTCTTCTACTGGGGCTTGCCGGCGTTTGACTCCGCCGCAGCCGACCTCCTGGCCGCGATGGTCCTTCTTCTTGCAAGAAAATGCCGGGCAATAACTGCCGTCACGCTGCTGTGCATTTTCTATCTTCAAGCGGTTGTTACAGATGCCACAGAAGACAAAGCCACTCAGGAGATGTTTGCGTGCGTACGAGCGTTTGCCGTAGATGGCCTGTCCACGCTTTATGGCGATCTGTAGGTCTTCCCACTGATTTCTACCTAGCAGTGGGGTCCAGACGGCCTCATACTCTTGCCCGTTGTGTTCGCGGATGCCGTAGTGCCGTTTCAGTGTTGCGACGTTGCTCACGTTGAGGGCGTTCCACATGTTCCCTTTAGCGGTGGGTATGGATCGGGCATTCAGGTCAAGCGCAATCGTGCGCCATGAGTCACCGGATATAAAACGATCGACTATCTCCCGAACGATTTCCGACTCTGGCTCATTGAGTGTCATACCCCCCGGGTTCCATCCGTATGGGCGGTTGCCGCCGCTCGTCCTGCCAGCTTTGGCAGCTTGCAATTTTGCAGCTTTCACGCGGTCTGTTGACGTCTCGACCTCATACGAAGCCCAGGCAGCCAGTGTCTTCGCCGTGGCACGACCGGCTGGGGTAGTTAGATCAAAGTACCCAGCCTTCACAGTGTGGGTCGCGACTCTATGCGGCTGACAGACGTCGATGTATTTTTCGAGGTCTATGGTCCGCCGTAACAAGCGATCCTGATGCCAGACCGCTACGGAGTCAACTTCTCCGTTTTGGATTGATTGCAAGAGGGCTTGGTAGCCAGGTCGATGCTGCCCGGAGTAGGCGCTAATATCGTCATCACGAAAAATGCTGGTGATCTCACCGTCCATGCTTTTGATCAGGGATGTGCAGTCCGATATCTGCCTCTCGACGCCAAGTCCAGCGCCGACCCTATCCCGGCTGATTCGGGCGTAGATAGCAAACCTCATTGCTGTCGCCCGACAATGTTTGTTTCGGCATACTCGCCGTGCAACTGAATGGCCGCAACGTCGTAAGCAAGTGCTGCTGCCGCTGGCGTCCTAAAGCCGGTGAACTCGATGCGTCGTCCGTCATGAGTAACTGAAGCGCGCCAAGTGTTCGTTTCTTTCCGATAGGCGACACCTTTATAACCGGTTGAATTTCTGGAATCAGTTCCTTTGTTGTGGCTGTTCTGCTGGGTCGTGCATATCCGGAGGTTAGATTTTCGGTTGTCCAGCTTGTCTCTATTGATGTGGTCGACGACTAGACCTACTGGGGCTTGCAACAGGTACCTGGCCATGTATGAACGTTGGGTTAAGGGCCGTCCCGACACCAAGTGTCTTGCGGCATACATGCAGGTATAAACAGATCCGTCGGTATGCAGTCTCCACTGCTCGTTTCTCATACACTCGTAGTCGTCGTCATCAACGACCGCAAAGAGGCCCGCTCCACGGCGCCCCACTAGTGGGATTTTCTTCATTTGATTGCTTGCTCGCTTTCTATGAATAATTATACAGAACAACGAATACTGATACAATGATGGATGCCGTCCCATTGCTTGCTCGCATGGGGCGGTTCTTTGTCCTCCCTTGTGGGGTACTAGCTCACCCGATGCCGAGGCCCCCGAGTACGAACGCCGGGTGCTGGACGCGCTCCGGCAGCCGCTGGAGAGTGGCGAGCTGGTGCTTCACCGTTCGGCGGGAACAGCTGCCTACCCTGCCCGCTTCCAGCTGGTTCTCGCGGCCAACCCGTGCCCTTGTGGCAAGGCGACTGGCAAGGGAATCGACTGTATCTGCACCCCCACCATGCGCCGGCGCTATCTGGCCCGGCTGTCCGGGCCGCTGCTGGACAGGGTCGACATCCAGCTGCAGCTTGAGCGGGTGGCGCTGGCCGATTTCGGCCGGCCGGGGGCCGAAGAGGACACGGCCACCATCTCGGCCCGTGTTCATGCTGCACGGGAGCGCCAGCTCGCCAGGCTGGCGCCGTTCGGCATGGATACCAACGCCCAGGTGCCGGGGCGCCTGCTGCGCGGTGCCCTGCGGCTCGACGCCCCCACGACTCGGATCCTGGACCGCGCGATGGAACGCGGAGTGCTCACGGCCCGCGGCTACGACCGCGTCCTGCGGCTGGCGTGGACCCTGGCGGACCTTGGCAGCCGCGACGTCCCAGGGGCCGACGACATCGGGCAGGCCCTGAGTCTTCGGCAGGCGGCCGTCGCCGCCTAGCTGAGTAACGCAGGGGCCGCAAATGAAAGCTCAGGACTGCAGCCCAACCCAACGAATGGCAGCCAGTGAAAGGAGACCACCATGACAGAGAGCGAACGAGCCGCCCGGGCGGCGTTGTCCCGGCTGTTCGAGCCGCAGGACGCCGCGGGCCTTGCCCTCGTGCAGATTGCCGGGGCGGAGGACGCCTTGAGGATCGCTACCGGGGAGCTGGCCGCCGGTGCGGAGCTGGAACGGGAGATGTCCGCGCTGCTGGCCGAGAACAGCCTGGGCGCCGGCTGGACGGGCCTGGCGATCGCGCAAAAGCGCTGGGCGCCGAGGGTTCCCGATTTGGCGCCGGCCCGGGACCTCGCCACGATGCAGCGGCTCGGCGGACGCTTGATCATCCCTTCCGACGATTTGTGGCCCCGCCAGCTGGCCGACCTCGGGCTGCAGGAACCCATCTGTCTCTGGTGGCGCGGCATCGAGCAGGAGCTGCCACCGGCCGACAAGTCGATTGCGCTGGTTGGCTCCAGGGACAGCACCTCCTACGGATCCGCTGTCACCGGGGACCTGGCGTATTCGCTGGCACAAAGGGGATTCACGATCATCTCGGGCGGCGCCTACGGGATCGACGCACACGCCCATCGCGCTGCGCTCGCCGGCGGTTCGTCCGGCAGGGTCCCCACAATTGCCGTGATGGCTGGGGGAGTGGACCGATTCTACCCCTCCGGCAACGAGGACCTGCTGCGCGCGGTCGCCAATCAGGGTGCGGTCCTCGCCGAAGTCCCGCCCGGGTCGGCGCCGACGCGTTACAGATTTCTTCAACGGAACAGGCTGATCGCCGCGCTGGCTTCCGTCACCGTCGTCGTCGAAGCCAGATGGAGGTCAGGTGCGCTGAACACGGCGCACCACGCGGAGACCCTTGGCAGAGCCGTCGGTGCCGTGCCGGGATCGGTGCACAGTGCCAACTCCGCGGGATGCCACCGGCTGCTCCGGGAAGGCGGGGCCGTCTGTGTCACGGATGCGGGGGAAATCGCCGAGCTTGCCTCGCCCAGCGGTGAATCGCTGCCCGAGGTGAAGTCCGGCCGCGCGGCAGTGCAGGACGGGCTGACCCTGGAGGACCTCATCCTGCTGGATGCCCTGCCACTGCGGACCACCAGCTCGGTTGAAAAGCTCACTGCTGTCGCCGGGCTGAGCGCGGAGTCGGTCCGGGCTGGTCTGGGCCGGCTTGGACTGCTGGGCCTGGCCGAGTCGCACAGTGGCGGCTGGAAGCGGTCGGGCACGGCTGGCTGAGTAGCGGATGCCGAGGGGGCAGCAGCGGTCTTTAGGTCAGTGGCGGACACCCGCCGAGCGGCTCGCCGCCGGGCTCCTTGACCCCCGGACGAATCCTGCCACAGTTAGGGGAGTGTCCAACCAACAGATCCCGGCCGGACTGGCCGCCGCAGCCCAGGGCTTCGGCCGCTACCTGGAGGCCGAACGGGGACGCTCAGCCCACACGGTGCGCGCTTACCTCTCTGACGTCCGAAGCCTCCTGCAGCACGCAGCCTCCGAGGGCGTCGAGGATCTCGCCGGGCTGGAGCTCGGCACCTTGCGGCGCTGGCTCGGATCGCAGAGCGAAGGAGGGATGTCCCGCGCCACCCTGGCCCGCCGGTCCGCCACTGCCAGGGCTTTCACCGCCTGGGCCGTCCGTGAGGAACTGATCGTGGCGGACCCTGCGCTGCGGCTCAAGGCACCGAAGCGGGAAAAGTCCCTGCCCGGAGTGCTGCACCAGCAGCAGGTCCTTCGGCTGGTCCAAGGTGCGGAATCCGCTGCCGCCGAGGGCGGACCCCTGCCGCTGCGGGACCGGGCCATGGTTGAACTGCTGTACGCCACCGGCATCCGGGTCGGCGAACTGGCCGGCCTGGACGTGGACGACCTCGATCCCGACCGGAGGACCCTGCGTGTGCTCGGCAAGGGCAACAAGGAGCGGACTGTTCCCTACGGGCTGCCCGCGGCACTCGCCGTCGACGACTGGCTGCGCCGGGGCCGGCCCGCCCTCGCCACCGACAGCTCGGGCCCGGCGCTGTTCCTCGGAGTGCGCGGCAAACGGGTCGACCAGCGGCAGGTCCGCAGCGTCGTCCACGACTTGCTGGCCGACTTGGGCGACACCGCCGCCACCGGGCCGCATGCCCTGCGGCACTCGGCCGCCACGCACCTGCTCGACGGCGGCGCGGACCTGAGGGCGGTGCAGGAAATCCTGGGCCACAGCAGTCTGGCCACCACCCAGATTTACACCCATGTCTCCGTGGAGAGGTTGCGGCACAGCTACCAGCAGGCCCATCCCCGCGCCTGACCGCAGAGCGCCCAATGGAGCGCCGCTCGCCAGGCCCCTCGCCCGGGAGGCCATTTACGTGACGCCGTGCGGCGCGCCGGGAAAGACGCGCCGAATTGCACTGGCGTAATTAGGTAGGGTGCGGCAGAATGAGACTCACGCCCGGCAACTCTCACGTGCGGCTTGAAGCTCCTTTTCAAGTCCGAATGAGAAAACCGGGCAAGAACTTAATAGTCTGGCTAGGACCACCGGCATCACTACGGACCCGCGCAACAGACAGACATCCAGGCAGAGGTCGTTGGGGAAGACGTACCTACAGCTATGGAGGATGGAATGTCTGTTGCACTGACCCGCGGTGTGTTGTTCGTTCACTCGGCCCCAACTGCCCTGTGCCCCCACGTTGAGTGGGCCATAGGTTCTGTTGTGGACAAACGGACGGACCTTGAGTGGACTGCTCAGCCAGCTGCGCCCGGAATGTTCCGGGCCGAGCTGTCGTGGACCGGAAATCCGGGCACGGGGGCTCAACTGGCATCTGCTCTCCGGGGCTGGGCGCACCTGCGTTACGAAGTCACCGAAGAGCCCAGCCAGGGTGTTGATGGCGGCCGCTGGTCGCACACCCCTGAGCTTGGCATCTTTCACGCCGTCACGGACGTGCACGGCAACATCATGGTCTCCGAGGACCGCATACGCTATGCCTACGAATCCGGCGCCGGTGACCCCTCGGCCGTCTACCATGAACTCTCGCTGGCCCTCGGCGAAGCCTGGGACGAAGAGCTTGAGCCTTTCCGGCACGCCGCCGAAGGGGCACCGGTGCGCTGGCTCCACCAGGTCGGCTAGGGCTCTGCAAGCCAGGGCCCACACTGCAGCACACTCCATAGCAGCGCCAGAAAACAGATGGCGGCAACGTTCCCGAAGGAACATTGCCGCCTTCTTGGCGTGCAGCAGTGACCGGCGCTAGATGCTCCGCACCGCGATCACGGCGTTATGGCCGCCGAAGCCGAAGGAATTGCTCAACGCCGCGATGCTGCCGGAAGGCAGGTCGCGGGCGCTGGTGACGACGTCGAGCGGAATCTCCGGGTCCTGATTTTCGAGGTTGATCGTCACCGGTGCCTTACGGTCGTAGATGGCCATAACGGTCAGCACGGCTTCCACCGCACCGGAGGCGCCCAGCAGATGCCCCATCTGCGACTTGGTGGCAGAGACGGCGACGTTATCCAGTTGCTTGCCCAGGGCGGCCTTGAGGGCCGCGTACTCGGGCTTGTCGCCAACCGGGGTCGAGGTGGCGTGCGCGTTGACGTGCACCACATCTTCAGGCTGGATCCGCCCGTCGAACATGGCGGCCTTCAGCGCGCGCGTGGCTCCGAGGCCCTGGGGGTCCGGGGCGGTGATGTGGTAAGCGTCGGCGGTGACAGAGGTGCCGGCCAGTTCGGCGTAGATCCGGGCGCCGCGGGCAAGGGCGTGCTCCTCTGCTTCCAGCACCAGGGCACCGGCGCCCTCGCCCATGACGAAACCGTCGCGGCCAAGGTCGTAGGGGCGCGAGGCGTGCTCGGGATCATCGTTGCGGCGCGAGAGTGCCTGCATGGAGGCGAACGCCGCGATCGGCATCGGGTGGATGGCGGCTTCGGCGCCGCCGCAGACGACGACGTCGGCCTTGCCGGAGCGGATCAGGTCCAGGCCCATGTGAACGGCTTCGGTGCCGGACGCGCAGGCGGACACGGGGGTGTGGGCGCCGGCGCGGGCACCCAGG
The DNA here is from genome assembly GCF_059383535.1 of Pseudarthrobacter sp. HLT1-3. Lineage (NCBI taxonomy): Bacteria > Bacillati > Actinomycetota > Actinomycetes > Micrococcales > Micrococcaceae > Pseudarthrobacter > Pseudarthrobacter sp. HLT1-3. The sequence continues at coordinate 78,295 of NZ_JBWZCJ010000020.1, forward strand.
TCAAGGCTTACGGCCGCTGCCGGGCCGTTGGGCATCAGCATCGGCACGGTCATCGGCAGGACACGGCGGGGGCCCTTTTCGCGCAGGGTGTCCCAGGCGTCAAGGAGCGTCCAGACGCCGCCGATGCCGGTGGCGAAGGCAACGGCCAGGCGGTCGTGGTCGACTTCGGTGATGCCGGCGTCCGCCCATGCCTCGCGGGAGGCGACCACGGCGAACTGCGTGGACGGGTCCATGCGCTTGGCCTCGACGCGGCTCAGGACCTCGGTCGCGGGCGTGGTGGCGCGTGCGGCAAAGTGGACGGGCAGTTCGTACTTGGCCACCCAGTCATCCTCAAGCGTGTGCGCGCCGGAGACGCCCTTGAGCGCGTTCTTCCACATCGTGGGGACATCGCCGCCGATGGGTGTGGTGGCACCCAGACCGGTAATGACTACTTTGCGTGCCATGGGATCACTCTCTGTCGGTGCGCCGGCCGTGTCCGGAACCTGGGGGAGGTTGCCGGGGCCTGCGTTTGAAAAACTTTGGGGTGGTGCAGTGGATGGTGCTGCAAAGCGGCGCGGTCCGGGGGTGCAGTTGCGCCCCCGGACCGGCCGGGGCCGGAATTAGGCCTGTGCGTTCGCGATGAAGCTGACGGCGTCGCCGACGGTCTTGAGGTTCTTGACCTCTTCGTCCGGGATGCGCACGCCGAACTTCTCTTCGGCGTTGACGACGATCGTCATCATCGAGATGGAGTCGATGTCCAGGTCCTCGGTGAAGGACTTATCCAGTTCGACAGCCTCGGTGGCGAGGCCGGTCTCTTCGTTGACGATTTCAGCCAGGCCGGCCAGGATCTCTTCGTTGCTAGCCATGATGGCTCCTTTTCTGTTGTTGCCGTCGGCTGCCGGTGTGTGGCGGCCTCGGGCGGAAATGATTCAAGCCGAGGGTTCGGCTTGCTGTGCGATATGAAGATGGGGGAAAGACGGGGAAGACAGGGACGGCTATGGAAGCACGATCACTTGGGCGCCGAAGACCAGACCGGCACCGAAGCCGATCTGCAGTGCCAGCCCGCCGCTGAGCTGCGGGTTTTCCTGCAGCAGGCGGTGGGTGGCGAGGGGGATGGAGGCTGCGGAGGTGTTGCCGGCGTCGGCGATGTCCCGCGCGATGATGACGTGCTCCGGGATCTTAAGCTTCTTGGCCATCTCATCGATGATCCGCATGTTTGCCTGGTGCGGGATAAAGGCGGCGAGGTCATCGGCGCTGATGCCGGCAACGTCCAGGGCCTGCTGGGCGACTTTGGCCATCTCCCAGACGGCCCAGCGGAACACTGTCTGGCCGTCCTGGCGCAACGTCGGCCAGACGGCCGCGTCGGTGACGGCGGCTTCCTGGGCACTTAGCCCGCCGCCCTGCTTGCCGGCCGTGGCGAGCTCGCGGAGGTCCAGCATGGAGTTGGTCATGCCGATCGCGTCCCACTTGCTGCCGTCCGAGCCCCACACCGACGGGCCGATGCCCGGGGTGTCGGAGGGGCCGATCACCACGGCGCCGGCGCCGTCGCCGAGCAGGAAGGAGATGCTGCGCTCGGTGTTGTCGATGACGTCGGAGAGTTTTTCCGCGCCGACCACGAGGACATAGTCCGCCGCTCCGGAGCGAACCAGCGCGTCGGCCTGGGCAATGCCGTAGCAGTATCCGGCGCACGCGGCGGAGATGTCGAAGGCCGGTGCCGGCGTCGCGCCGAGGCGGTCGGCGAGGCTGGCAGCGGCAGACGGGGTCGCGTACGGGTGGGTCACGGTGGAGACGATGACGGCGCCGAGCTGGGACGCTTCGATGCCGGCCTTCTGCAGGGCCTCGCGGGCTGCGCCTTCGGCCATGTCGATGACGCTGATGTCGGCGGGGGCGCGGTGCCGGGTGATGATGCCGGTGCGCTGGCGGATCCACTCGTCGGAGGAGTCGATCCACTGGCAGACATCATCGTTGGTGACGATCACGTCGGGTCGGTACGCCCCGACTCCCATGATGCGGGTGTTCTCGTGCAGGGGCGCCTGCTTCAAAGTGGGAACGGTCATGCCTGTCCTTCCAGTTCTGCGAATAGGGCCAGGGCGGCGGACAGGTCGTCCGGGGTCTTGACGGTTACGGTTTTCACTCCTGGCATGCCGCGCTTGGCGAGGCCTGCGAGCGCTCCGGCCGGGGCCAGTTCAATGACGCCGGTCACGCGGCGCTTTACCAGCGTTTCCATGCAACGGTCCCAGCGGACCGGGCGGGAGACCTGGGCAATCAGGCTCTCGACGGCGGCATCACCGCCGGCGACCGGGGCGCCGTCGAAGTTGGAGAGCAGCGGGACCTGCGGGTTCCGCGGGTGCAGTGCGGGCCGGAGGGCCCGCAGCGCGGCGACGGCGGGGGACATGTGCGCGGTGTGGAACGCGCCGGCGACCTTCAACGGGATGACTCGGGCCTTGGCGGGGGGGTTCTCGGCGAGGGCCTTGAGCTGGTCCAGGGTTCCGGCCGCGACGGTCTGGCCGGCGCCGTTGACATTGGCCGGAGTGGCACCGCAGGCCTCGATAGCGGCGAGGACCTCGGCCGGGTCGCCGCCCACGACAGCGCTCATGCCGGTGGGGGTGGCGGCAGCGGCGGCCGCCATGCTGTTGGCGCGTTCGCGGACGAAGGTCATGGCTTCAGTTTCGGTCAGCACGCCGGCCAGGGCGGAGGCGGTGATTTCACCGACGGAGTGGCCGGCAAGGATGACCGGCAGGGTGGCGAGTTCGACGTCGAACAGTGAGTTCGCGGCAATCAGTCCAGCGGCGACGATCAGGGGCTGCGCAACGGCGGTGTCCTTGATCGTCTCCTCATCCGAGGTGGTGCCATGGGCGGTGAGGTCGATCCCTGCGATTTCGCTCAGGGCAGCCAGGTGGCCTGCGACGGGGGGCAATTCAAGCCAGGGGGCGAGAAAGCCGGGGGTCTGGGAGCCCTGTCCAGGGCAGACGATTGCAAGCACGTATCCAGCTTTCCAAACTACGGCGGTTTTCTCGGTGCATTGATGCACCAAGCTCATCGGGTCACTTTGTAGGAAGTCTACAACTGCTCAAGTGCTGTTACGCGACGGCTGACGTTCCGTGGCGGGCTTCGGAGGTGCGGCGAGCCGGCCCACAACGAGGGCGCTCTGGAGGACAAACGCCTCCCGCGGCAACAGCGGATCCCAGCCCGTGACGTCACAGACGCGCTTGAGCCGGTAGCGCACCGTGTTGGCGTGGACGAAGAGTTCCCGGGCCGTGGCCTCGAGCGAATGCCCGAGTTCGAGGTAGGTGCCAAGGGTCTCCACCAGCCCGTTGGAGGCCGCGACCAGGGGCCGGTAAATGTTCTTGACCAGTGACCGCCGGGCGGCGTCGTCCCCGGAGATCACCCGCTCGGGCAGCAGGTCATCCGCCGCCACCGGCCGCGGCGCGGCGGGCCAGGCCCGGGCCGCGGTCAGCCCAGCGAAGGCGGACTGGGCGGAGCCGCTGGCCTCCAGCAGGGAACCCGCTTCGGCGCCGTACACGACGGGCCCCGGAGCGAAGAGTTCGGCGAGTTTCAGGTATGCCGTCTCCCGGTCGTGGAGCCCGCCGAGGATGAGGATGAGCCGGTCGCCCTGGATCCCGACCAGAGCGTCTTCGGCGAAGCGCCCGGCCGTGCGGCGAAGTTCGCTGACGTAGCTGGCGTTGGGTTCGGACGGGGAATTGCCCACCATAACGGTGAAACGCTCCTGCGCCTTCCAGCCCAGGGCGGCGATCCGGGACCGCAGGGCATCGGTGTTTTCGCCGCGGAGAATGGCGTCCACAATGAGCGCTTCCAAGCGGGTGTCCCACGAACCGCGGGTTTCGGCAGCGCGCGCGTAGACATCGGCAGCGGCGAAGGCCACTTCGCGGGAGTACCGCAGCACCGCCTCGCGCAGCGCGCCCTGGTCCGCCTCGGGGGCGATCACCGGAACCTGGTCCTCGACCACTTCAACGACGATCCGGATCAGCTGGAGGGCCTTTTGCAGGCTGATGGAGCGGGTGAGTTCGGTCGGCGCGGTGCCGAAGACGTCGGAGAGGATCCAGGAGGGCGAGCTGGGACGCTCGTACCAGGTGACAAACGCTGCGATGCCGTTCTGCGCCACCATGCCCAGCGCGGAGCGTTCGTCCGAGTTCAGCCGGCTGTACCACGGCAGCGACTTCTCCAACTGCCGCAGCGTCGTCGTGGAGAGCTGCCCGACGCTGGAGCGGAGCTTCTTGAGCGTTTCTACCTTCTCCGGAGGCACCGCTCTTGATGCGGGCTTGCGTTTTACGGGAGTGGTGATCGGCTCGGCCATGCATCGAGCATACGGTGCCGCCCGCCCAAGCTCCATTTGTGCAAAGGCTACAAGTCGCGTTGTGCTGGATCACAGTGCCGCCGGGCCGACGTCGAGCAGTGGGACAGTTCTTGAACAAACGACGGCGGCCCCCGCCTTCCGGAGGGGACCGCCGTCGCTCACTGCAGGACTGACTCTACGAGTCGCCGCCCGCGTTGCCGGTGGTGCCGGCGTTGACGTTGTGCAGGCGGTACTTCTCGATCGCCTGGGCCGGGGCCTGGGCGTCCACCTCGCCGCGGCGGGCCAGCATCTCCAGGGAACGGACAACCACGGAGTGGATGTCGTTCTTGAAGAAGCGGCGGGCTGCGGCGCGGGTGTCGGAGAAGCCGAAGCCGTCCGCTCCGAGCGAGGCGAACTCGTTCGGGAGGAACTGGCGGATCTGGTCTGGCACGGCCTTCATGTAGTCGGTGACAGCCACGATCGGCCCGGTCGCGCCGGCGAGCTGTTCGGTGACGAACGGGACGCGGGCGGGCTGGCCGGGATTGAGGAAGGCTTCTTCCTCGGCGGCCATGGCGTCACGGCGCAGTTCGGTCCAAGACGTTACGGACCAGACGTCGGCGGAAACGCCCCAGTCCTCGGCGAGGACCCGCTGGGCCTCGAGGGCCCACGGTACGGACACGCCGGAGGCGAGGATCTGCGTGCGCGGTCCGTCGATCTTGGCCGGCGCCAGCAAGTAAATGCCCTTGATGATGCCCTCGACGTCGAGTTCCGCGGGTGCCGGGGGCTGGTGGATCGGCTCGTTGTAGACCGTGATGTAGTACATCACGTTCCGCGACGGGTCGTTGTCCGCCAGACCCGGCCCGTACATGCGCTTGAGGCCGTCGCGCATGATGACGCCGATCTCGTAGCCGTAGGCGGGGTCGTAGCTGAGGACCGCAGGGTTGGTCGCGGCCAGGATCGGGGAGTGCCCGTCCGCGTGCTGCAGGCCTTCGCCGGTCAGTGTGGTGCGGCCGGCCGTGGCACCGATGATGAAGCCTCGGGTCATCTGGTCCGCTGCGGCCCAGAAGGAATCACCCGTGCGCTGGAAACCGAACATCGAGTAGAAGACGTAGATCGGGATCAGCGGTTCGCCGTGCGTGGCGTAGGAGGTTCCGGCGGCTGTGAAGGCCGCCACCGAACCGGCCTCGTTGATGCCGGCGTGCACGATCTGGCCGGAGATGGACTCCTTGTATGCCAGGACGAGCTCGCGGTCCACGGACAGGTAGTTCTGGCCGTTCGGGTTGTAGATCTTCGCGGTCGGGAAGAACGCGTCCATGCCGAAGGTTCGAGCCTCGTCCGGGATGATCGGAACGATCCGCTGGCCGAACTCCTTGTCCCGCATGAGGTCCTTGAGCAGGCGGACGAACGCCATGGTGGTGGCTGCCAGCTGCTTGCCGGAACCGCGGTTCGCGACTTCGTAGACCTTGTCCTCCGGGAGCGTGACCTCGGAATGCTTGGAGCGGCGTTCGGGGACGAAGCCGCCCAGCGCGCGGCGGCGTTCCATCAGGTACTGGATCTCCGGGGAGTCCATGCCGGGGTGGTAGTACGGGGGGCGGTACAGGTCCCCTTCGAGCTGCTCGTCCGTGATCGGGATGCGCAGGTGGTCGCGGAAGGCCTTGAGGTCCGCGAGGGTGAGCTTCTTCATCTGGTGGGTCGCGTTGCGGCCCTCGAAGTGGGTGCCCAGGCCGTAACCCTTGACCGTGTGGGCCAGGATGACGGTGGGCTTGCCCTTGAACTCGGTCGCGGCCTTGTACGCGGCGTAAACCTTGTTGTAGTCGTGGCCACCGCGCTTGAGGTTCCAGATCTGGTCGTCGGTGAGGTCCTGGACCATTTCCTTGGTCTGCGGAGTCTGGCCGAAGAAGTGTTCGCGTACGAACGCACCGGACTCGGCCTTGTAGGTCTGGTAATCGCCGTCGACCGTTTCGTTCATGATCTTGACGAGCGAGCCGTCCTCGTCCTTGGCCAGCAGGTCGTCCCACTCGCGGCCCCAGACGACCTTGATGACGTTCCAGCCCGCACCGCGGAAGAACGCCTCAAGTTCCTGCATGATCTTGCCGTTGCCGCGGACCGGTCCGTCGAGGCGCTGGAGGTTGCAGTTGATCACGAAGTTGAGGTTGTCGAGCTTGTCGTTTGCGGCGAGCTGGAGCAGTCCGCGGGACTCAGGCTCGTCCATTTCCCCGTCGCCAAGGAACGCCCAGACCTGCTGGTCGGACGTGTCCTTGATGCCGCGGTTCTGCAGGTACCGGTTGGACTGGGCCTGGTAGATCGCGTTCATCGGGCCGATGCCCATCGAAACCGTTGGGAATTCCCAGAACTCCGGCATCAGGCGCGGGTGCGGGTAGGACGAGAGCGCGTGTCCCTCCTTGGACTTCTCCTGCCGGAAACCGTCCAGGTCCTCCTCGGAGAGCCGGCCTTCCATAAAGGCGCGGGCATACATGCCGGGGGAGGCGTGGCCCTGGAAGAATACCTGGTCGCCGCCGCCGGGGTGGTCCTTACCCCGGAAGAAGTGGTTGAAGCCGACCTCGTACAGCGTCGCCGCACCGGCGTAGGTGGAGATGTGGCCACCGACGCCGATATCGGCCCGCTGCGCGCGGTGCACCATGACTGCGGCGTTCCAGCGCAGCCACGCCCGGTACTTCCGTTCGATTTCCTCATCGCCGGGGAAGGGTGCTTCCTGGTCCACCGGGATCGTGTTGACGTAGTCCGTGGTGGTGACCATCGGAACGCCCACGCTCTGTGCCCCGGCCCGCTGGAGCAGACTGCGCATTATGTACTGGGCACGTTCAGTGCCCTGTTCCTGAATCAGGGTGTCCAGGGACTCCAGCCATTCGGCGGTCTCTTCCGGATCACGATCAGGCAGCTGGTTTGTCAACCCGCTGAGGATATGGGAGGTCTCTTGTCCTGCAGCCACGTCCAACCTCTCTTTGAGCGCATTCACCGGCGCCCTCAGCTCCGGCAGGGTAACTGCCTGGCGTGAACGCGACGTGTGCGACATATCGGTTACAACTGCCCGGTCATGTGCGCCGGGCAAGGTCCAATCACAACTGTGCCCGCCTGCGTCGGCGGGGCGTTCGCCCTCGCGGGCGCAGTCGTCAACAGCCACTCTAGCCCGCACATCTGGGGGATGCGTAGCGCTCGTGTGGGGGTCCCGTCGTATTTGACGGGCATACTGGTTGTGTGACGAAGTGCCGCCCGGCGGTCTTCGGATTGCTGTGTGTGACGCAGAATATGGCGGATCGCGGGGCCAACAGCTTGAAGCGCAGGCGCAAAGGGTGTTGGCTTGCAGTAATGGAAATCACTAGATTTGTTGAAATGACCAAGCATAGGAGTAACAAGTGAGTGAGGCCGACGCCGCCACTTCGGTAAATGTGGCGGAAAAACTGGGTTTCAAAACCGGGGATCTGATTCAGGAATTCGGTTATGACGACGACGTCGACTTCGACTTGCGTGACGATATCGAAGACTTCACGGGCTCCGAACTCTTTGATGAGGACGACCATGAAGTAGTAGATGCGGCCATTCTGTGGTGGAGGGCCGGCGACGGCGACCTCGTTGACACCCTGGTCGATCCGCTGACCACCCTGACCGAGGGCGGTGTCATCTGGGTCCTGACCCCCAAATCCGGCCGTCCGGGGTACGTTTCACCAGCCGACATCCAGGATGCCGCCCCCACCGCCGGTCTTCACGTCACCACCTCTGCAGGCGTTTCCAGGGACTGGAGCGCGACCCGGCTGGTCTCGCGGAAGAACAAGTGACCCAAGCCGGCGCGGTCCGCACGGTCGGGGAAGGGGCAGTTGGAGCGCTTGCGGTGCCCGCCGTCGGCGAGGCCGCGCCCGACTTCGAACTGCTCAACCAGTTTGGCGAACCCGTGCGGCTCTCGGAGCTCCGGGGCCGGAACATCGTCCTGGTGTTCTTCCCGTTCGCCTTCTCCGGCATCTGTACGGGTGAGCTGTGCGAAATCAGGGACAACCTGGCGCTGTTTGAGGGTGCCGACGCCGCCGTGCTGGGGATCTCGGTGGACAGCAAGTTCGCCCAACGGGCCTACGCAGAAAAAGAAGGCTATGCCTTCGACCTGCTGGCGGACTTCTGGCCGCATGGGGCCGTCGCCGAGCAATACGGGGTGTTTGACCCCGACAGCGGCATGGCCAAACGCGGAACATTCATCATCGACGCGAGCGGAATCGTGCGCTACGTCGTAGTGAACCCCCGAGGCCAGGCCCGCGACTTCACGGAGTACCGCTCCGCCCTGGCGGGACTCAGCGGGAGCTGACGCGGTGAGGACGCGGCGGCCCGGGGTGGGCATGACTGGTTTTGCCAGCCTGCCCCCGGTCCCCGCGGGTGAGCCCGCCCGGAATGAGCTGGAGGTCCTGAGGGAAATCCGGGGCATTCTTGCGGGGAACCAATTCGCGGTGCTGACCGGCGCCGGCCTGAGCACAGATTCGGGCATCCCGGACTACCGTGGGCCGGGCGCCGCACCTCGTGCGCCCATGACCTACCAGGAATTCATCGGCGAAGCGGACAACCGGCGCCGTTACTGGGCCCGGAACCACATCGGGTGGTCCCACCTGCGCCGGGCCGACCCCAACGCCGGCCACGCCGCCGTCGCCCGGCTTGAGCAGCGGGGGCTGATTACCGGACTTATCACCCAAAACGTGGACCGCCTGCACGAGGACGCCGGCAGCGTCAACGTCGTGGACCTGCACGGCCGCTTCGACCAGGTGGTGTGCCTCGCCTGCTACCGGCGTTACAGCCGCACACTGCTGGCGGGCGTGCTGGAGGAACTCAACCCCGGCTTCCTGGAACGGGCACTCTCCGCCGGCGTGGTCGAAATGGCTCCCGACGCCGACGCCACGGTCGAGGACGCCGCCCTGATCAGTAGCTTCGTTGTGGCCCACTGCCCGGCCTGCGGCGGGACGCTCAAACCCGATTTCGTCTATTTCGGCGAGAACGTCCCGAAAGACAGGGTGGAACGCTCGTACGCCATGGTGGACGAGGCCGGAGCCCTCCTGGTGGCAGGCTCGTCCCTGACAGTGATGAGCGGACTGCGGTTTGCCCGGCACGCCGTCAAGCAGGGCAAGCCTGTAGTGATCATCAACCGGGGGCAGACCCGCGCGGACGAAATTGCCACGGTCAAGCTCGACGCCGGCGTCAGCGAGGCGCTCACCTGGCTCGCTGCCGAGCTCCCGCCGCTCTGAGCCCGCCCTGTGCAGCCGGGTGCGATTGGCGCTCCGCAGGGTTCATCCGGTACAGTAACACTTCGTTGGTTGAAGCGCGGAAGCGCGGAAACAGCCGCTCGGGTCTTTAGCTCAGCTGGTAGAGCGCCACGTTTACACCGTGGATGTCATCGGTTCGATCCCGGTAGGACCCACCAAAGAAACCCCGTCAGCGCAGGCCCCAAGGGTGCACGGCGGGGTTTTTTGTGTGCGCTGAAACCGGCGCGCGAACCAGGGTGCACGGGGCGCCCGCGCGGGAGCGGCCGCGTCCGCGCCGCCCACGGGGCTCGCCAACCAAGATTCACTCGGTGCGCGGGAGCGTCCGCGCGAGCCGGATACTGCCGCAAACCCCATCCTGTCGGTTCGTCAGATGCGATTCCGATCGCGAAGCCGAAAGTGTCATAGCCAACTGGCAGAGTTTGGGGTGTGGAAGCCATCGGAGATTTCATATTGGGACAGGCCGGCCAGCCTGGTGCTGGGATCGTCCCTGATGTGTTCCGGCTGACCTCGGGGCCGGGGCCGCTTCCATTTGCGGCTGAGGACCTGGATGGTGCGGTCGACGGGGCTCTTGCAGCGCTGCGCGCCGCCAGCGGGATGGCCGTGACCGACTCCGCGCTGCTAGGCGTGGCGGCGGCTTCGGATTTGGCGGGGCGGGTGGAGGAGTTGTCCCGCATGGTCGACTACCTGCAGCTTGTGGCCGCGGCGGCGGTCGACCGGACCCGAAGCCAGGCTGCAGCTGGAGCCAGGAACGCGGCTGCGAAGTTTGGTTCCGGCGCCCCGGCCGGCTGGTTGACCGGCTGGAACACTGAGGCGACGGCGACGGCGACGGCGACGGCGACGGCGGTTACGACTGCGCCGACTGCTACAACTGAGACCACGACCACGACCACGAATGCGGATGCGGCTGCGGATGTGAATGTCGCTGCGGGGGATGCCGGGCCGGAGGCAGGCTGGCACGGGCCGGGTGGTGCGGATCGTGCGCCGGGCTGGGTTGATGACGGGTACCGGAACACCACCGAGT
>NZ_JBWZCJ010000021.1:0-87542 GCF_059383535.1 Pseudarthrobacter sp. HLT1-3
CAGGCCGGGCTTGCGCCCGGGCCGCCGGTCCCGTGACACGCCAAGATCCGGCAGAACACGGTCGGTCAGAAGGACATAGAGTGTGGTCAGGAGAGTGTTGAGTCGGGGTTCACATACCGGGTTTAACACTCTCCGCCTCACTTTAAAAGCGTCCCCACCGTCCCAACCAATAGGAATTACTCATCTAGTGCCGGGCCCGGGCGTCGGGAACAAGGGCCTCGTCGTCGTCGGCGTCGTCGGCGGTGATCAGGATGTTGCCTTCCGAAAGGGACTCGGAGAGCACATCGTGCTCGATCGCGGTGGCGAGCGGCCTCTGCTTGACGAAGCACATCAGCACGGCGGCGGCCAACGCCAGCGGAACCATCCAGATGAAGATGGGAGTCAGCGCGTCATTGTAGGAGGAGATGATGGCCTCCTTGATCGGCGCCGGCAACTGGCTGACCACCGCGGGCGTCAGCGAGTTGGATTCCCCAGGCGTGCCGCCGCCGGTCGCTGCGGCTGGCAGACGGTCGGCGAGCAGCTCGGCCAGCCGGCTCGCGAAGAGGCTCCCGACCACGGCGGAGCCTAGTGTGGCCCCGATCTGCCGGAAGAAGTTGTTCGACGCCGTGGCGGTGCCGACTTCGCGCAGCGGGAAGGAGTTCTGCACGATGAGCACCATGATCTGCATGCTCAGGCCCAGGCCCAGGCCCATCACGGCCAGGTAGGCGCAGATTTCCCAGAGGGGTGATTCCGGCTTGAGCGTGGAAAGGAGCACGAGCGCAATGGCGACCAGCACGCCGCCGGCGATGGGCATCCACTTGTAGCGGCCGGTCCGGCTGACCAGCTGGCCGGAGACCACCGAGGCCACCAGCAGGGCGCCCATCATCGGGATCATCAGCAGCCCGGATTCGGTGGCGTTGACGCTGAAGGCCATCTGGAGGTAGGTCGGCAGGTAACCGATGGCTCCGAACATGGCCACGCCGATAAGCAGGCCGGCAATGGTCGCCAGGTTGAAGTTGAGGTCCTTGAACAGGTGCAGCGGGATGATCGGTTCAGCCGTGCGGCGCTCCACCAGGATGAAGCCAATCGCGCTGATCACCGTGCCGGCGATCAGTCCGAGGATGATGGGGTCAGTCCATTCGTACTTACTGCCGCCCCAGGTCGCGAACAGCACGAGGCAGGTCGTCGCGATCGCGAGCAGCAGCATCCCGCCCAGGTCCAGACGCGGTTTGCCGCTGTGCTTGGGCAGTTTCAGGAAGAACACGGCACCGGCCAGTGCGAGCAGGCCCAGGGGGATGTTGATCCAGAACACCCAGCGCCAGCCGGGTCCCTCGGTGAACCAGCCACCCAGCAGCGGACCGGCGACGGAGGCAATGGCGAAGACGCCGCCCATCATGCCCATGTACTTGCCTCGTTCGCGGGCCGGTACCACGTCGGCGATAACGGCCTGCGAGAGGATCATCAGACCGCCGCCGCCGAGGCCCTGGACGACGCGGGCCGTGATCAGCACGCCCATGTCGTTGGCGAGGCCGCCGATGACTGAACCGATCATGAACAGGATGATGGCGGCCATCAGCAGGGCTTTGCGGCCCATCAGGTCGCCGAGTTTGCCGTAGATCGGCATGGTGATGGTGGAGGCGAGGATGAAGGCGGTGATGACCCAGAGCATGTCGCTGACGCCGTGGAGTTCGCCCACGATGGTGGGCAGTGCCGTGCTGAGCACGGTCTGGTTCAGCGACGCCAAGAGCATAGAGAGCATCAAACCGACGAAGAGCAGCACCATGTGCTGTTTTCCTTCGGCCGGTCCCGCGGCGGGGACAGCGTGCTTGGTCATGAAATTTTCCTTAGTAAATGGTGGAGCAGTGTCAATGACGGATCGAGGGTCTTCTCGGAGATTCCCTCGGCGGGGTCGAAATCAGCTGAAGTGAGGTTGAAGCGGATGGGGACGCCGGCGATCATGACCAGCATGCGCGCGGCCTCCTCGGGTCCGAAGCCTTCGGTGCCGTCCGACCACGCGGGGTCTTGGGCCAGCAACCCGGCGACCCCCTGGGTGACGAGCCTTTCGGCCTTAACCATGTAGTCCATATGGCGGCGGCTGAGATTGGGATCCCGGGCAATAAGCACCCGGCGGCGTGCGCGGTCGGTGCCGCCGATCGCCGTCCAGGCAACGGTCATCAGCAGCCGCGAGACCTGTCCCACCAGGTCATCCGCCGTGACGGAGATGCGGGACAGCTGCGCGGCCTCCAGGACAGGCTGCCGCAGCCCCACGATGGCGTCTTCCTTCACCTCGAAATAGTTGAAGAAGGTTCGGGGGGAAACACCGGCATTGGCGGCAATGGCCTCCACTGTGGTCTGGTCAACGCCGTGCTCAAGGGCAAGGGATGCGGCCGATTCATGGAGCGCCGCCCAGGTCTCAGCCTTTTTGCGCTCGCGAAGGGGCATCGAGGCAACAGGAGTCATGGCTAAAATAATTGCACGACTGCAATGATTGCGCAAATGCAAACTTGCACTGATGCAAATCTGCGGTCCCGGCGCTACGGAGGTTCAGGCCGCCGGCACGGGCGCGCCGCGCAGCACCCGGCCGTTCCTGCCGCGCTTGGTCCGGAGACTGCCGGCAAGCCGGCAGATGACGTAGATCAGGAAGGACAGTGTGGTTACATATGGGCTGATCGGGATCCGGCCGCCAAGGGCCAGCAGGATGCCGCCGACCGTGGCTGTCATCGCGAAAACCACGCTGAGAATCACTACGAGCCTCGGTGAGGATGTCACCCGCATCGCCGCCGCCGCGGGAGTGATCAGCAGTGCCAGCACCAGCAGGGCGCCGACAATCTGGATGGAGAGCGCCACGCTGACGCCCAGCAGCAGCATGAACCCGATGGCCAGGACACGCACCGGCACACCGCGGGCCGACGCGACGTCGGGATCCACGCTGGCAAAGGTCAGCGGACGCCAGATGGCCACCAGGGCAAGCATCACGACGACGGCGGCGACCGCCAGCACCTGGAGCTGGACAGTTCCGACGGAAACGATCTGCCCGGTGAGCAGCCCGAACTTGTTGGCCGCACGCCCCTCGTACAGGGAGAGGAAAAGGATGCCCAGACCCAGGCCGAAGGGCATGATGACGCCGATGATCGAATTCTTGTCCCGCGCGCGGACCCCCATCAGGCCCAGCACCAGCGCCGCCAGCACGGATCCGACCAGCGAGCCGAAGATGATGTCCGCCCCGATCAGGAGGGCAAAGGCCGCGCCGGCAAACGAGAGTTCGGAGATCCCGTGCACGGCAAAGGCCAGGTCCCGCTTCATCACGAAGGTTCCCATCAGCCCACCGAGCAGCCCGAGGACAGCGCCCGCCCAGAGCGAATTCTGGACCAGCACGAGCAGTTCGCCGTAGTTGTCGAAGTTGAAGATTGAGTTGAGCAGGCTCTCCAGGTCCATCTAGCCCACCTCCCCCGCCACCACGTGGGCGTCCTCGTGGTGGTGCGTGGCGGCGTCGGGCAGTCCGACGACGATGAGCCGTCCGTTCGCATGGATCACTTCGACGTGGCTGTCGTAGAGATCGGACAGGACCTCGGTGGTCATGACTTCCCCCGGCGTTCCCACGCGGAAGCGTCCGCCAGCCAGGTAGAGCACCCGGTCCACGTAGTCCATGATCGGGTTGATCTCGTGCGTCACGAACACCACGGCACTGTCCTGGTCGCGGCACTGCTTGTTGATCAGCGCACTGACGGCCTGCTGGTGATGGAGGTCCAGGGACAGCAGGGGTTCATCGCAGAGCAACACCTTCGGGTCGGCGGCCAGCGCCTGCGCCACCCGCAACCGCTGCTGTTCGCCGCCGGAGAGCTGGCCCACGGGAACTTTCGCGTAGTCGGCGGCCCCTACCAGGTCGAGGAGCTCATCGATTCGGCGGTTAACTTTGGCGCCGCCGAGCCGGATCCCCCAGCGGTGGCCGTCGACGCCGAGACCGACGAGGTCGCGGGCGCGCAGCGGGGTATCCGGGTCGAAGGACTTCTGCTGCGGGACATAGCCGATCGCCGGGTTGCCCCGCGCCACGGGACGGTCGGCCAGGGTGGCGGAGCCGGAACTCAGCTCCTGCAGGCCGAGCAGGACTTTGAGGAACGTGGTTTTGCCACTGCCGTTGGGGCCGAGGACGGCAAAGAATTCACCCGGGTTGATCTCCAGATCCAGGCCTTCCCACAGGGTTCGCTCGCCGAACGACAGGGAGGCTCCGCGGAGGCTCACTACGGGTGTCAACTTGGATTTCCTCTAATTCTGCGTTCTGGGCGAGCCCTCGGCTCGAGCTCCCAGCCTGCGCTGCCGGGCTGGGTTGACTGCTGGGTGGTCAGCTAATCCTAGGCCAGGGCCTTGGAGATGTGGTCAACATTCTCCGTCATCCACTGGATGTAGGACAGTCCGTCCGGCAGGGTCTCACTGAAGTCCACCACCGGCACGCCGGCGGCCGCTGCGGCCTCCCTGACGGCCTGGGTCTGCGGGCCTTCGGTCTGCTGGTTGTAGGCCAGCAGCCTGATGCTGGCCGAGCCCATAAGATCAGTGGCCGCCTTGAGCACGGCGGGCGGCACATCGCTGTCGTTTTCGATCGCGGCCGTGTACTCGGCCGGGGTCCGGTTTTCCAGCCCTGCGGCCTCGAGCAGGTAGAGCGGGACCGGTTCCGTGACGGCGACGGGCACCCCGCCGGCGGACGTCTTGATCGCCGCGAGCCTGGTCTCGAGGCCGCCGAGCGAATCCTTGAAGGCTGCGGCGTTGCCGCGGAAGCTCTCGGCCGAGGACGGTTCGAGTTCGGCGAGCTTGGCCGCGACGGCGTCCGCGAGACGGGCCATGGCAGGCAGGCTGTACCAGACGTGCTCGTTGAAGCCGGCAGGGCTGTCCGTATGCCCGTCGGCATCCGTGATTGCGGACGGCCCTGCAGTCTCTTCCGGAGCCAGGCCGGAGAGTTCCGCGGCATTCAGGACGTTGGAGTGATCCAGCCCGGTGTCTTCCGCGAGCTTGTGGAGGAAGTCGTCATAGCCACCGCCGTTTTCCAGCACCAGCTCGGCTTTAGAGACCGCGAGCTTGTCCTGCGTGGTCGCCTCATAGGAGTGCGGGTCCTGGCTGGTGCGCGTGATGATGGAATTGACCCGCACCTTGTCGCCGCCGATGGTACCGACGATGTCGCCGTACACGCTGGTGGACGCGACGATGTCGACGATTCCGTCGCCGCTGCCCCCCTGGGGGGTTCCCGACGTGGGGGCGCACGCCGTCAACAGCACGGCCAGGCCGGCGAAGGCGGCAACGAAGGCACGGGGGGCGGGACGGCGCACGGAAAACCTCGGATCTGTTATTGAGAATCAGCAGCAATAGCAACTGCGTCGAGTGTATCCCTAAATAGGAATGATTCCTATTTAGGGATACGGCTCAAGCTACTGCTGGTCCTGCCCGAGCCTCCGGTAGCCGGTGGCCTGGGTGGCATCCCGGATCTCCCCGACGAGTTCCTCGATGACATCCTCGAGGAACAGCACGCCCTGGGTGAGGCCGTCAGGGCCGATGACGCGGGCCAGGTGCGAGCCGGTCCGCTGCATCACGGACATGGCTTTCTCGATCTCGTCGTCCATGGCCAGGTTCGCCAGCGACCGGATGTGGCTTTCCGCGATCGGCTGCTGGTAGGCCTCGTCGGGGATGGACAGCACATCCTTGATGTGGAGGTAGCCGGAGAGCATCCCGTCCTCGTCCAGCATCGGGAAGCGCGAGAAGCCGGTGCGGCTCACGGCCTTTTCGAATTCCACCGGCGTGGTGGCCGGCTTCAGCATCACCAGCTTGTCCAGCGGGACCATGACGCGGGACGCGGTATGTTCCGAGAACTCCAGCGCACCCGTGATCAGGCCGGCATCGTCATCCACGAGGCCGTGGCGGGTCGATTCCTGCACGATCGACTGAACTTCCTCCAGCGTGAAGGAGGACGTGACCTCGTCCTTTGGCTCGATACGCATCAGTTTCAGAATGTGGTTCGCCGACCAGTTGAGGGAAACGATCACCGGCTTCACCGCACGGGCGATGAACATCAGGGGCGGCGCCAGCAGCAGGGCTGCCTTGTCCGCGACAGACACCGAGATGTTTTTCGGGACCATCTCGCCGATGGTGACGTGCAGGAAGGTGACCAGCAGCAGGGCGACGGCGAACGCCGCCACGTCGGCGATTTCCACCGGAATGCCGACCGCTTCCAGCGGCACGACCATCAGATGATGGATCGCCGGTTCCGCGACCTGCAGGATCAACAGTGAACAGACGGTGATGCCCAGCTGCGCGCAGGCCAGCATCAGGGAGACGTTTTCCATGGCGCGCAGTGTGGTTTGCGCCCGTTTGGAGCCGGCCTCAGCCAGGGGTTCGATCTGGCTGCGTCGCGCGGACATGACCGCGAACTCGCCAGCCACGAAGAAGGCGTTGCCCAGCAGCAGGACGACCAGCCAGAGAATTCCCGCCCAGTCGCTCATTCGGCACCCACCTCGGTCGTGGAGTGGTTCCCCTGGTGGGCATGGCCGGGCTTGAAGCAGATCCGGTCGATCCGGCGCGCGTCCATCCTGGTGACGCTCAGGGTCCCGCCGCCGACATCGACAGTGTCACCCACGGAGGCAATCCGGCCCAGCTTGCTCATGACGTAGCCTCCTACCGTTTCGTAGGCAGATTCGTCGGGAACGGTCAGGCCCGGGATCTGTTCGGAGAGTTCATCGGGGCGCAGCAGACCCGGGAAGTACCAGTCCCCAGAGGCGCTCTGCAGCAGCCCCGGCCGGACCTTGTCGTGTTCATCGGCCACTTCTCCAACGATCTCCTCGACAAGATCTTCGAGGGTGGCGATGCCGGCAGTGCCCCCGTACTCGTCCAGGACCACGGCCAGCTGCAGATTGCCTTCGCGCAGTTCCGCCAACAGGGCGTCCAGGTGGATGGTTTCCGGGACGCGGAGCACGTCGGTCATGATGGCTCCCGCCTCCAGATTGGCCCGCCGGCCCGAGGGAACGGCGATGGCTTTCTTGATGTGCACCACGCCGCGGATGTCGTCCGAGGATTCCCCGATGACCGGGAACCGCGAATAACCGGTGCGGCGCGCCGCCTCCACGATGTCGGACACCGGCTGGTCGCCGTCGATGGTTTCGACCCGGATGCGGGGCGTCATGACGTCCGCCGCGGTCCGGCCGGAGAACTTGAGCGTCCGGGCGATGAAGTTGGCGGTTCCGGCGTCCAGCGTTCCCATCGCCGCCGAGCGGCGCACGAGGGAAGCCAGCTCGGCCGGAGTCCGGGCACCGGAAATTTCTTCCTTGGCCTCCAGCCCGAAGATATTGAGCACTTTGTTGGAGAAGCCGTTAAGCACCACGATGGCGGGCTTGAAGATGGCCGTGAAAACCAGCTGCGGACCGGCCAGGGCCTTGCCGACCTGAAACGACAGCGCAATGGCCATATTCTTCGGAACCAGTTCGCCGATCAGCATCGACAGCAGGGTCGCGAAGGCCATCGCCAGGATCAGCGATACCGAGGCCACGGCGGGTTCGGGCAGCCCCAGGGCGCCCAGCGGGGCCTCGAGCAGCTTGCCGACCGACGGCTCCATGACATAGCCGGTCAGCAGGGTGGTGATGGTGATGCCCAGCTGGCAGCTGGAAAGCTGCGTGGACAGGGACTTGAGGCATTTAAGCAGGGGCGCGGCGGCGGTGTCGCCGTCATCCACGGCCCGCTGGACCGTGGCCTGGTCCAGTGCGACGAGCGAAAATTCGACGGCTACGAAAAAGCCGGTTCCCAGAATGAGCAGCAGTCCTGCTCCGAGAAGAAGCCACTCCATTTAGCGGCCTTCTTCCGGCGCAGCGGCGTGGCGCGGAGTGCCGCTGGCGGAGAAGCGAGGGTTGGGGTGCTGGAGCAATCGGTCCGGCGGAGGATGGTCGGCCGCGGCCGACCCTGTTTCCTGAAAGGCTCCGGACTGGTGGGTCGCCGGAGAATGATGGGCACGTGAACGGGGTTTGCCGGCTCTTCGGGTGGACTGCTCGGTAACGGTTTCCGTTCCCCGCTGACAGCCCCCAGGCCGGCACCTAGATTTACTGTCCATAAGAAGTTCAGTCTACAGGAGCAGCTGGCGCCGGCCGCCGTCAGGTGACGCCCGACGGCGGCAGCGTCCGCTGCAGCTCACCAGCTCTGCGGGACCGGGCGGCCTTCCTCGTAGCCGGCCGCGGACTGGATTCCGGCCACGGCGCGTTCCCGGAACGCCGCAAGGTCGGCAGCGCCGGCGTAGCTCATGGAACTGCGGAGCCCGGCGGTGACCATGTCCAGCAGATCCTCGACGCCGGGCCGCGCCGGGTCGATGTACATCCGTGAGGTGGAGATGCCTTCCTCGAAGAGGGCCTTGCGGTCCTTTTCGAAGGCGCCCTCGCGCTGGTTGCGGTTCTGCACGGCCCGGGCTGACGCCATGCCGAAGCTTTCCTTGAACTGGCGCCCGCCGGCGTCCTGCTGCAGGTCCCCGGGGCTCTCGTGCGTGCCGGCGAACCAGGATCCGATCATCACCTGGCTGGCGCCGGCAGCCAGGGCGAGCGCCACGTCGCGGGGGTAGCGGACGCCGCCGTCGGCCCAGACGCGCCCGCCGGCGGCCCGTGCGGCCGCCGAGCACTCCAGCACGGCGGAGAACTGCGGCCTGCCCACGGCCGTCATCATGCGTGTGGTGCACATGGCCCCTGGACCAACACCGACCTTGACGATGTCCGCGCCGGCCTGGATAAGCTCGCGGGTCGCGTCGGCCGTCACGACGTTGCCGGCCACCACGGGCACGCCGGGGTTGAGGCCCTTCACGGCCGCCAGGGCGTCAAACATCTTCTGCTGGTGGCCGTGCGCGGTGTCCAGGACCAGCACGTTGACCCCGGCGGCGAGGAGTTCCGCGGCCCGGCCGGCGACATCGCCGTTGATCCCGACGGCGGCAGCCACCTTCAGCCGGCCGGAGGTGTCCAGGGAGGGCCGGTACAGCGTGGAGCGCAGGGCCCCCTTCCGGGTGAGGACTCCGGCCAGCACGCCGTCCCGCTGCACCGGCGCGAAGTCGGTGCCGGCAGCGTCCATAGCGTCGAAGGCGCGGCGCAGGCCGGACCCGTTTCCGGCATCGGAACCGTTTGCAGGACCGGCACCGGCGTCGGCGGCGGCGGTGTTGTCCAGCAGGGCCGCGTCCACAACCAGCGGCTGGTGCCGCATCACCGAGGCGAGCGAGG
This sequence comes from Pseudarthrobacter sp. HLT1-3, assembly GCF_059383535.1. Taxonomy (NCBI): domain Bacteria; kingdom Bacillati; phylum Actinomycetota; class Actinomycetes; order Micrococcales; family Micrococcaceae; genus Pseudarthrobacter; species Pseudarthrobacter sp. HLT1-3. Next base: position 9,198 of record NZ_JBWZCJ010000021.1, read on the forward strand.
CGAAACGGTCCTGGCCCTCACAGTCCGCGGCCCGGACAATGCCGGTTACGGCACCCGAGTCGTCCACGACCATGATCGCCCCGTGCGGACGTTTGCCCATCAGGTGCAGGGCATCAATAACGGTGTCCGCCGGCGTGAGCGTGACCGGGGTTTCCAGAACGGGGTCGCGGGTCTTGATCCAGGCCGTCACGTCGCGGATTACGTCGAGCGGCACGTCCTGCGGCAGTACCGCCAGCCCGCCACGCCGGGCCATGGTCTCGGCCATCCGTTTGCCAGTCACGGCCGTCATGTTGGCCGCCACCAGGGGAATCGTGGAGCCTGTCCCGTCGTCCGCGGCCAGGTCCACGTCCAGGCGGGACGTGACGTCGGATCGGGACGGTACAAGGAAGAGGTCCGAGTAGGTCAGGTCGGTGGTGGGCTCCGTCAGGAAACGCACGGCTGCTCCTTAAATAGGCATTCCGGTGCTAAGGGGTTCTCAGTTGCGAGTCTAGCGAGGGTTCCCGGAGGCCGGGGGTACCTGCACGACCGTCGCCCGCTCCGTTACCCTGCCCGCGCCCTCCTGCTTCGCTGCCCTCGCGGGCTCCCCTCCGGACGGCTTCCGGACGGCTTTGGGAGGGCTTTGGGAGGGCTTTGGGAGGGCTTGTGGACAGCTTTGGGACGGGCTTGTCGGCGGGCTTGAGGACGTCCGGATGGTGTGTCATGTCGGAGCTTTGAGCTGACTTGATGATTTGAGTCACCCTTATTGGCAGTTTGGCAAGAATCGTCACTAGACTGGCAGGGGTCTGGGTTCACTGGACGCGGAGACTGGTTCAATCGTCGTGCTAAGGCACCGTGAAACCAGTGGGAATCAAACTCATGGAAGAGGCGTAATTCAAGTGCCAGAGCAGCCTAGCCACCGTCTACCAGAGGAATTTGGCGGAAACGAGTGGCTCGTTGACGAACTGTACGAGCGTTATCAGCAGGACAAGAACACGGTGGACGCCAAGTGGTGGCCTCTGTTCGAGTCCTTCGACGCCGGGGACAGTTCCGCCACCAACGGAGCCTCAGGCGCAGCGACAGTTGCGCACCCCGCCACCCGCGAAATTCCCGTTGTAGCTCCGGCTGCCGCGTCGGCAGCGCAGCCGGCCGCGCCCGCCCCGGCTGCCGCCCCTGTTGCTCCGGCCGCTGCCCCCGCCGCGAAGAAAGCCCCGGCCACCGTTGCCCGCGACGGCTCCAAGGCCAAGGAAGCCGGCCCCGGCACCCAGCCGATCCCGGCCCAGCTGCCCAAGAACATCAAGGCCCCGACCGCCCCCGAGGAAGACATCGTCTCGGTCCTCCGCGGCCCGGCCAAGGCCATCGCCACCAACATGATCACCAGCCTGGAGGTCCCGACCGCCACCAGCGTTCGGGCGATCCCGGCCAAGCTGCTGATCGACAACCGCGTGGTCATCAACTCCAACCTTGCCCGCGCCCGGGGCGGCAAGGTGTCCTTCACGCACCTGATCGGCTACGCCGTCATCCGCGCCCTGGCCCAGTTCCCCTCGATGAATGTCTACTACGACCTGATCGACGGCAAGCCCGTCGCCGTCCAGCCGGCGCACGTGAATTTCGGCATCGCCATTGACATGCCGAAGCCCGACGGCAGCCGCCTGCTGATGGTGCCGAACATCAAGAAGGCGGAGACCCTTGACTTCTCCGAGTTCTGGCACACCTACGAGGACCTGATCAAGCGGGCCCGCGCCGGCAAGCTGACCGCTGACGACCACTCCGGCACGACGGTGTCGCTGACCAACCCCGGCGGCATCGGAACCGTGCACTCGGTACCGCGCCTGTCCAAGGGCCAGGCCGCCATCATCGGCGTCGGCGCACTGGACTACCCCGCGGAATTCCAGGGTGCCAGCCCGAAGATCATCGCGCAGAACGCCATCAGCAAGGTCCTCACGCTGACCTCCACCTATGACCACCGCGTCATCCAGGGTGCCGGCAGCGGCGAGTTCCTGAAGCTCGTGCACCAGCTCCTGCTCGGCGCGCAGAACTTCTACGACGACATTTTCGAGTCGCTGCGCATCCCGTACGAGCCCGTGCGCTGGAGCCCGGACCTGCAGGTGGACCCGGCCGACGAAATCAACAAGGTTGCCCGGATCCAGCAGCTCATCCACGCGTACCGCGTCCGCGGCCACCTCATGGCGGACACCGATCCGCTGGAATACGTCCAGCGGAAGCACCCGGACCTCGACGTCCTGACCTACGGCCTCACGCTGTGGGACCTGGACCGCGAGTGGCCCACCGGTGGTTTCGGCGGCAAGCCGATGCTCGCCTTCCGCGACATCCTCGGTGTGCTCCGCGATGCCTACTGCCGCACTACGGGCATCGAATACATGCACATCCAGGACCCGGCCGAGCGTAAATGGTTCCAGGACCAGATCGAGCACCCGTACTCCAAGCCGAGCCGTGACGAGCAGCTGCGCATCGTCTCCAAGCTCAACGCGGCCGAGGCCTTCGAGACGTTCCTGCAGACGAAGTTCGTTGGCCAGAAGCGCTTCTCGCTCGAGGGCGGCGAGTCCCTGATTCCGCTGCTGGACGCCATCATCTCCGACGCCGCCGACGACGAACTCGACGAAGTGGCGATCGGCATGGCCCACCGCGGCCGGCTCAACGTGCTCACGAACATCGCCGGAAAGACCTACGCCCAGGTCTTCCGCGAATTTGAAGGCACCCAGGACCCGCGCTCCGTGCAGGGCTCCGGTGACGTGAAGTACCACCTCGGCACCGAGGGGACCTTCACCTCGGACAACGGCAAGGAGACCAAGGTCTACCTCGCCGCCAACCCGTCGCACCTCGAGGCTGTGGACTCCGTCCTTGAAGGCATCGTCCGCGCCAAGCAGGACCGCCTCGACCAGGGCGAGGCTTTCCCCGTGCTGCCGATCATGGTGCACGGCGACGCCGCCTTCGCAGGCCAGGGTGTCGTGGCGGAAACGCTCAACCTCTCCCAGCTGCGCGGCTACCGCACCGGCGGCACCATCCACATCGTGGTCAACAACCAGGTCGGCTTCACCACCGCCCCGTCCTCGTCACGTTCGTCCACCTACTCCACGGACGTCGCCAAGATGATCCAGGCGCCGGTGTTCCACGTGAACGGCGACGACCCGGAAGCAGTGGTCCGCATCGGCCAGCTCGCCTACGAGTTCCGCCAGCGGTTCCACAAGGACGTAGTCATCGACATGGTCTGCTACCGCCGCCGCGGGCACAACGAGGGTGATGACCCCTCGATGACCCAGCCGCTGATGTACAACCTGATCGAAGCCAAGCGTTCGGTCCGCAAGCTGTACACCGAGTCCCTGATCGGCCGCGGCGACATCACCGAGGAGGAAGCCGAGCAGCTGCTGCGCGACTACCAGGAACGGCTGGAGCGCGTCTTCGCCGAAACCCATGCCGCGCAGACCTCCCCGATTCCGATCATCACGGCGGATTCCGCCGCGGTGTCAGACTTGGAGCGCCCGATGGCCCAGCAGTCCGACTCCGGCACCAGCACCCCGGCGTCCACGGCGATTTCCGCCGAGACGCTGGCCCGCATCGGCAAGGCCCACGTCGACATCCCAGAGGGCTTCACGGTCCACGCCAAGCTCAAGCAGTTGCTGGAGAAGCGTGAGGTGATGTCCCGTGAAGGCGGCATCGACTGGGGCTTCGGCGAACTCGCCGCCTTCGGTTCGCTCATCATGGAGGGGGTTCCCGTCCGGCTCGCCGGCCAGGATTCACGCCGCGGCACCTTCGTGCAGCGTCACGCCGTCTTCCACGACCGCGCGAACGGCAATGAATGGCTGCCCCTGGCGCACCTCTCCGATGACCAGGCCAAGCTGTGGATCTATGACTCGCTGCTCTCGGAATACGCGGCCATGGGCTTCGAATACGGCTACTCGGTGGAACGCCCGGATGCCCTGGTGCTCTGGGAAGCGCAGTTCGGCGACTTCGTCAACGGCGCGCAGACCATCATCGACGAGTTCATCTCCTCGGCCGAGCAGAAGTGGGGCCAGCGGTCCTCGCTCGTGCTGATGCTTCCGCACGGCTACGAGGGCCAGGGACCGGATCACTCGTCCGCCCGGATCGAGCGCTTCCTGCAGATGTGCGCCGAAGAAAACATGATCGTGGCCAACCCCACGACGTCGGCTTCGCACTTCCACCTGCTGCGCCGCCAGGCCTACAGCCGGCCGCGCAAGCCGCTCATCATCTTCACGCCGAAGCAGCTGCTCCGCCTCAAGGCCGCAGCCTCGTCGGTGGAGGACTTCACCACCGGCACGTTCCTGCCGGTGATCCCGGACCACGAGCAGCTCCAGGGCGACGCCGTCGAGCGTGTCCTGCTGGTCTCCGGCCGCCTCTACTACGATCTGCTGTCCACCCGGCAGAAGACCGGCGACAAGACCACGGCGATCGTCCGGGTCGAGCAGCTTTACCCGCTGCCCGCTGCCGAGATTGCCGCTGAGCTTGCTAAGTACCCGAACGCCGAGGTTATCTGGGCGCAGGACGAGCCCGCCAACCAGGGTCCGTGGCCGTTTATCGGCCTGAACCTTCCGGATGCGCTGGACCGCCGGGTCCGCCTCGTTTCCCGCCCGGCGTCGGCGTCCACCGCCGCAGGATCGATGAAGCGCCACGCGGCCGAGCAGGACGCGTTGCTCAAGCAGGCATTCGCACGTAAGTAAGGTCAGCGCTGCCCGGCCGGAGATTGAAAATGCAACTCCGGCCGGGCAGCTTTGTTTAACCTTTAATGCACGCTCTGGAATGAAGAGGTAGTCGTGGAAGATCGAAAACTGCGGATCGCAGCCGTGGGCGATGAACTGCTGGCCGGCCTGGGTGATCCCCGCGCGCTCGGCTGGCTGGGGCGGGTGCTGGCGCGGACACCGCAGGACGGCCTTACCCTGGAGTGCTATTCCCTGCCGTGCCCACAGGAAGGCACGGAAGGGCTGGCTGCCCGCTGGCTTGAGGAGTCGGGCCGGCGCTTCAACGCCCATCACGAGAACCGCCTGGTGATCGGGCTCTCCGGCCGCGACGTCGAGTTCGGGCTCTCCACGGCCCGCAGCCGGCTCAACCTGGCCAACATCCTCGACTCCGCCTCGCAGAACAAAATCGAGGTATTTGTGGTCGGGCCGCCGCCCACCCTGGATCCGGCCCAGAACCGCAGGCTCGGTGAGCTGAACACAGCCTTCGCCGACGTCACGACCCGGCGCAAGCACCTCTACGTCGACACGTTCTCGCCGCTGCTGAACCATGAGCAATGGCGCCAGGACCTCGCAGCCAACGGCGGGACCCCCGGCCAGGCAGGCTACGGACTGATGGCCTGGCTGGTGCTGCACCGCGGCTGGTTCCAGTGGCTAAAGATTGACGCCCCGGAGTAGGCCACGCCCCGCCGGGGAAAACCGCGATATAGCTTGACCGCGCCGGGGCCGCGATATAGCGTGAATGCATAGTCACGATATATCGTAACTGTGCGTCTGAAGAATCGCCTTCCCGGAGGAACCATGACAGAGAATAACTGGACCGTCACCGGTCCCCAGACCATCGACGTCGACGGCGTCACCTCGCTCAAGCTCGGCATCGTCCGGGGACGGTTCGACATTGTCGCGCACGATGAGTCCGTCGCCCGGATCGAAGTCTCCGAGGTTCACGGCGACCCTCTCGCGATCAGTCTGGTCAACGGCCGCCTGGAGGTACGGCACCAGCTGCATGGACCGCAGGGCTGGTTCAAGAACCTGATGGACACCGTCAACAACAGCAGCAGCAACTCGGTGGTCATCAGCATCGCCCTGCCGGCCGGCGTCGACGTCGAAGCTGGAACCGTCAGCGGCGACGGCATGGTGTCCGGCATCGGCGGGCACACCCGGCTCAATACCGTCTCCGGCTCCGTCCTGGCCGACGGCACGTCCGGGAATCTGTCGGTCAACACCGTCAGCGGCGAGGTCATCGCCCGCAACCACCACGGAGTGCTCACGGCCAAGAGCGTCTCGGGCGAAGTCACCGCCTCCGGCGACTTCAGCAACATCCGGGCCAACACCGTCAGCGGGGACCTCAGCTTCGACCTGCACGGCTTCACCAATGACTTCGGGGCCAATTCAGTGTCGGGCGACGTCACCATCCGGCTCCCGCACGACGTCGGCGTGGACATCATCGCCAAGTCCGCCAGCGGCGCCGTCGTCATCGACGACCAGCGGTACAGCCAGCCCGGCGGCGCTGTGCAAACCATTGCCGGACCCGATGCCCAGCTGATGCTGGTCCGGACCAACTCCGTGTCGGGGAAGACATCGATCTTCCACGGCCAGCCGGGCCCGGACTCCGGCAAGGGGCTCTGATGCCTCCGGTCTTCGCCCACGGGGCGCTGCGGCTCTATCTGCTCGCACTGCTGGAGTCGGGTCCGAAGCACGGCTATGAACTCATCAAGGCGCTCAGCGAACGCTTTGGCGGCACCTACTCCCCCAGCGCCGGCACCATCTATCCCCGGCTTGGCAAGCTCGAGGAGGAAGGGCTCGTCGCCACCCATACCGAGGGCCGCCGGACCTACTACAGCATCACCCCCGCGGGGCTGGTGGAACTGAACAACCGGCGGGACGAGCTTGCCGGCGTCGAGAACGACATCTCCGCCTCTGTCCGGCGGCTCGCGGACAACCTGCGGCAGGACATCAGGGTCAATATGCGCGGCCTGCGTGCCGACCTGGCCGCAACGGCGGAGGCCGCACGTTCCTCGGCCCGGGCAGCCGGCTCCACGGTCGCCTCGCTGGCGGGGCAGCGTTACTCGCAGGAAAGCGACGGCCGGCTTCGGGAGGCGGAGATGCTGGTGCAGGCCTTCCGCGACGACATCCGGGTGGAACTGCGCCGCCACGGCGGCCGGCATCCGATCACTCCGGTCACGCTGGAAACGGTCAAAACGGTGCTTCACCAGGCCCGGATCTCCATCCGGAATTCGCTGGAATAGAACAACAGGGCGCACCCGCACCGCCGGTTCGCGGCGGGTGCCCCGATGTGGGAGACTTGAGGGCAGCTCTTTTGAGTACCAAAAATTAAGGAGGCCAGCTATGAGCAAACGTGCACGCAAACGTCGTGACCGTAAGCGTGGCGGCGCGAACCACGGCAAGCGCCCCAACGCCTAAGCAAAGCTGAATGACAGCTTGAAACAAATGACCCCGGAAACCATATGGTTTCCGGGGTCATTTGTCTTGGCATCCAGGGTGGAAGGACGGATGGCAGGTCCCGACGGGTCAGGCCTCCACCGGGTTGTTGGAGTGGATCCGGTCCAGGATTGAATTCTTGAGGTTCTCCGGGGCGGCCTCGGTGCAGGATCGCTTTACCATGACGCGGATGACACATTCGAGGTCGTACTGCTCAAAGCATTCCGGGCACCCGTCCAGGTGGTCCTTGATCTCAGCGATGTCATCATGGGTGAGGGCACCATCCAGATACTCGTAGATCCGTTGCATCCGGGCGTCGTCGCAGTCGCCCAGTCCCTGGCAGTCGCTCATTTCCTGTTCTCCTGTTTGTTGCTTCCGGCCGGTGCGGTGGCACCCGCGCCCTTAAATCCCCGCCCGGCGGCGTAGTCGGCGAGCATGTCCCGCAGCATCTTCCGGCCCCGGTGCAGGCGGGACATCACGGTCCCGATCGGCGTGTTCATGATCTCTGAAATTTCCTTGTACGCGAAGCCCTCGACGTCCGCGAAGTACACCGCCAGCCGGAACTCCTCCGGAATCGCCTGCAGGGCGCGCTTCACGTCGGAATCCGGCAGGTGGTCCAGCGCCTCAGCCTCGGCGGAACGGAGGCCAGAGGAGGTGTGCGACTCTGCCCGGGCGAGCTGCCAGTCCTCGATCGTGTCCGAGTTCGACTGCAACGGCTCGCGCTGCCGCTTGCGGTAGAGGTTGATGTACGTGTTGGTCAGGATGCGGTACAGCCAGGCTTTCAAGTTCGTGCCCGGTTTGTACTGGTGGAACGCGGAGAACGCCTTGGTGTACGCCTCCTGGACGAGGTCCTCGGCATCAGCGGGATTCCGGGCCATCCGCATGGCTGCGGAATACAGCTGGTCCACATACTGCATGGCATCGCGTTCGAACCGGACCCGGCGCTGCTCCGTGGTTTCGGTGGCAACGTCCAGGGCCTGTCCGTCCACGATCGTCTCCCGGGCAGCGGGATCCAGCTCGGCGCCTGCTTCCGGGGCAGGTTCTGACAATGCGCCGGCGGGGCCGGCGGCAGGTGACTTAGCGGGCGTGGCGCCGTTTCCGGTCCCCTCGCGCATGGCCGCAACGGCCGGGTCCAAAGTGCTCATTGCCTTCAAGTCTACTGTCACCGTCCGGCGGGCGTCCGCCGTTGCCGGCACCGTTTCATCCTGCAAGGCCGCGGCCCACAAGGCCCCGGAACCTGCCGGGAGCTGCCCGGCACGCATGAACGCAGTATCTTTTACGGGAATGTCCTTCACCAGAATCAAATCTCCGCCTTCCTGCACCACGCCGAGGTACCCCAGCCGTGCCGCCATGTCCCCGCACGCTGGCGGGCTGATCTGAGCCAAAACCAGCCGCAAAAGACGGCTGGAACCTGTCTTTGACAACCCTGCCCGGCGGGCAAATATTCCGCAAAAGTGCAAGACTAGAACCGGCTCTCCCGCATCGATTCCGCGGTTCGTTCTTCCAGGAGGAAATTCATGTCCTTTGTCCGCTTTGTCGCCCGGCCCATGCTCGCCTCCAGTTTCGTCCTTGCTGGCATGGACAAGCTCAAGAACGCGGATGACACTGCCACGCAGCTGTCGCCCCTGCTGCGGCGCGCGGCTGAATCCCTCCCGTTCCAGACCGACGAGAAGGTCCTGGCCCGTGTTATCGGCGGCACCCAGGTCGGAGCCGGCGTCCTCCTGGCCCTCGGCAAGTCGGCGCGTCTCGCCGCCACCATCCTGGCGGTCATCTCAGCGCTCAACGGCTTTGTGGAATGGCGCAGCGCGGACATCAGCAGCAAGAACGCCCGCGACGCCCGCCGCAAGCAGCTGCTCAAGAACGTCTCGCTGACCGGCGGCGTCCTGCTGGCCGCCGTCGACACGAACGGCCGTCCCGGCCTGGCCTGGCGCGCGGAGCACCTCGCCGCTGATGTCCGGAAGAACGCCGGCCACCTCACCGCTGATGTCAGGAAGACCACAGGAAAGCAGCTTAAGAAGGCCGACAAGGCCGTGCGCAAGGCCGTAGACCACACCGTCGGAGCCTAAGACCGCAATGGCAGGCACCACCCCCGCAGCAGCAACCCAGTCCCATCCGGCCGACGGCGCTCCGCTCTGGCGGGCGCCGTTCGCCGGACAGCCCGTCGACGCTACGGTCACCGTGCCGGGATCAAAGTCCCTGACCAACCGGTACCTCGTGCTGGCGGCCCTCGCCGACGGGCCCTCACGGTTGCGGGCTCCCCTGCATTCCCGGGATTCCGCCCTGATGGTCGAGGCCCTGCGGAAGCTCGGTGCCACCATCACGGAAGTTCCGGGTGACGGCGCTTTCGGTCCCGACTTCGCCGTCACCCCGATCAGCCGGGACGCCCCGGAGGCACGGTCCGAGGTTGATTGCGGGCTGGCTGGGACGGTCATGCGCTTCGTTCCTCCCGTCGCCGCCTTGCGCCGCGGGGTAACGGTGTTCGACGGCGATCCGCACGCGCGCAAGCGCCCGATGGGCCCCGTCATTGACGCGCTGACCGGGCTGGGCGTCGCAGTCAGCGCGCCCGACGGCGGTCCGGCCTCCTCGCTGCCGTTCGCGGTCCTAGGCACAGGCGAAGTACGCGGCGGCCACCTCGTCACCGACGCCAGCGCCTCCTCACAGTTTGTGTCCGCTTTGCTCCTGGTTGGGGCCAGTTTCACGGAGGGCCTGCACCTCGAGCATCAAAGCACGGAGCATCCCGGGAAACCCGTCCCCAGCCTGGACCACATCAACATGACGGTCACCGTGCTCCGCGGAGCCGGCGTGGCCGTGGACGATTCCCGCCCGAACCACTGGGTTGTCTCCCCCGGACCGATCCGCGCCTTTGACCTCAGGATCGAACAGGACCTCTCCAACGCAGGCCCCTTCCTCGCGGCGGCCCTGGCCACCCGCGGTACGGTCCGCATCCCGAACTGGCCCACCCCGACCACGCAGGTCGGCGATCTTTGGCGCAGCATCCTCACCACCATGGGTGCCACCGTGACGCTCACGGACGGCACCCTGACCGTGACCGGCGGCCCGGAGATCAAGGGCGCGGACTACGACGACACGAGCGAACTCGCCCCCACCGTCGCCGCACTCTGCGCCCTCGCCACCGGCCCCTCGCGACTGGGCGGCATCGCCCACCTCCGCGGACACGAAACGGACCGGCTGGCCGCCCTCGTGGCCGAAATCAACCGCCTGGGCGGCGACGCGGAGGAGACAGCCGACGGCCTCGTCATCCGGCCTGCGCCGCTGCACGCCGGCGTCGTCCGGAGCTATGCCGACCACCGGATGGCCACGGCCGGGGCCATCCTGGGCCTCGCCGTCCCCGGCGTCGAGGTCGAGGACATCGCCACGACGGCCAAAACGATGCCGGACTTCCCGCAACTGTGGGAGTCCATGCTCGCCCAGGGTGCCCGCCGCAGCGCGGCCCCCGCAGCGCCCGGGGAATCCTCCCCAGCCCGCTCCTTCCCGGCAGACACGTCCCGCACAGGCTCCCTCCCCACAGAAAAGGATGGCGCCGGTGGCACGCAGCACTGACTCCTGGGACGAATCCGATGTCCGGATCCGCCCCAACAAGAAGGGCTCCCGGCCCCGCACCAAGGACCGGCCCGCCTACGAGGACGCTGTCACCGGACGGATCATCACGGTCGACCGGGGACGCTACACCGCGATCGTCGCCGAAGGCACCTCCGAGGAACGCAAGATCATCGCCGCCCGGGCCCGGGAACTGCGCCGCAACCCGGTAGTGGCCGGCGACTTCGTCTCACTCGTCGGCGACGTCAGCGGGGAACCGGACACGCTGGCCCGGCTGGTCAAGATCCAGGACCGCAAAACCCTGCTGCGGCGCAGCGCCGACGACACGGACCCGATCGAACGCGCCGTCGTCGCCAACGCCGACCAGCTGGTGATCGTGGTGGCAGCCGCCAATCCGGAGCCGAGGACCGGATTCATCGACCGCGCCCTGGTGGCCGCCTACGACGCCGGCATCGACCCGCTGCTGCTCGTCACCAAGGCCGATGTCAAGGATCCCGCGGAACTCCTCGCCAATTACCAGCACCTCGCTTTCCCGGTCATCATCTCCAAGACGGCGGACTCCGAGGCCTCCGGCATCGATGCCCGTTCCGATGACGGACTGTCCGCCCGGCTGGACAAGGACGCCGTCTCACAGCTGCGCGACTACCTCGACGGGAAGGTCACCGTCATGCTTGGCCATTCCGGCGTCGGCAAATCCACCATGGTGAACGCGCTGACCGGCGCCGAGCGCGCCACCGGCGGCGTCAACGCCGTCACCGGTCGCGGCCGCCACACCTCCTCCTCGGCGCTGGCCCTGAAGGTCAACGATGCGCCCGTGGGCAGCTGGATCATCGACACCCCCGGCATCCGCTCGTTTGGACTGGCCCATGTGGACCCCGACCGGATCCTGCGCTCGTTTCCGGACCTTGAGCCCGGAACAGACGACTGCGAGCGGGGCTGCAAGCACGATTCCAGCGCCGTCAACTGCGGCGTGGACGCCTGGGTGGCCGCCGGCCACGCGGGCGAATCCGGCCCGGCCCGGCTCGGCTCGCTCCGCCGGCTGCTGGGAACCGACCCGCGGATGGAAGCCCAGGACGTCAAGGAACTCGGCAGCGTCTCCTGACGGTGCTTTCCTGGCCCGACCGGCCCGCAGCGGGCCGCCTCCGGCGGCGCCGCAACGTGGCCTCCCGCCGCGCCGTCCGCTTTGGCGGTAGTTTGGAACCATGAGTCAACCCGCTTCGAGCTACAACGATGACCTGCGCCTTGCCCATGTACTGGCAGATTCCGTAGATTCCCAGACCATGAGCCGCTTCAAGGCGCTCGACCTTCGGGTGGAGACGAAGCCGGACCTTACACCGGTGACGGATGCCGACAAGTCCGTCGAGGAGGCCATCCGCGGCCAGCTGTCCCGCTCCCGGCCGCGCGACGCCGTCCTCGGCGAGGAGTTCGGCAGTTCCGGCCACGGCTCCCGGCGTTGGATCATCGACCCGATTGACGGGACCAAGAACTTCGTCCGTGGCGTCCCTGTCTGGGCCACGCTGATCGCACTCGTCGACGAGGGCGAGCCGGTCGTCGGCGTCGTAAGCGCCCCGGCACTGGGCAAACGCTGGTGGGCCGCCAAGGGCGCCGGAGCCTACATGGGCCGGTCGCTGGCGGCCGCCACCCGGCTGAAGGTCTCCAATGTCTCGAACCTCGCGGACGCGTCGCTGTCCTACTCCAGCTTGGGCGGGTGGAAGCAGCGCGGCAACCTCGATGAGTTCCTCGGCCTCACCGAGGAGGTCTGGCGCACCCGGGCCTACGGCGACTTTTGGTCCTACTGCCTGGTGGCCGAAGGCGCCGTCGACATCGCCTGCGAGCCCGAATTGAACCTCTACGATATGGCCGCCCTGGTTCCGATTGTGACGGAGGCCGGCGGACGTTTCACCTCGCTCGAAGGTGAAGACGGCCCCTTCGGCGGCAACGCCCTCGCCACCAACTCCATCCTGCACTCCGAGGTCCTCAAGCGCCTCAACCCGGGGCTGGACGACCTGCTGTAGGTCGACCTTCTGCAGGACGAGCTGTTGCAGGTCGAGCTGTTGCAGGTCGAGCTGTTGCGGGCCGCCCAGTTGCAGGCCGACCTGTTCAAGCCAGGTGGCGGGCCATTCCGCCGCGGACTCGACCGGACCTCCCGGCGCGTTCCGTAACAAACCGCTTCACATAAGAGCGCCCCCTTTTCCGGTTCGGCGCAGATGTCCTAGGCTCGATGCAGGTCACGAGTGCCAGCGCTAAACCCCGGTTTGCTGGCCGGCAACCCTCCATTCGCGGTGGGGTGCCCCGGGTGACGACCTGGCCGGTCCGGAATGGACCCGGCAAGCGCGGATCCCCGGTATCTGGGGTCCTTTTCGAGCGAGGTCCCATGACGACTGCCACTTTTTCCGCCACTTCCGGATTCCAGGCCGGCGCGAGCCAGACCCAGCCCGATCCGCGGTTCACCCTCGCCCGCCGGCCGCTGGCCGCTGTGACCGGCGCCGAGATCGAGGCACCGCTCATTCAGGGCGGCACCGTGCGCTACGCCAACCTGGACTACGGCGCCTCGGCGCCGGCCCTGTCTGTGGTCTCCGCCTATCTCAACGAGATCCTGCCGTACTATGCCAGCGTCCACCGCGGCGCCGGCTATGCCTCGCAGATCAGCACCTCGGTCTATGAGAATGCCCGCACGATTGTCCGGGATTTCGTGGGCGGCCGTCCGGACGATTCGGTGATTTTCACCCGGAACACCACTGATTCGCTGAACCTGCTGGCGGGCTGCCTGCCCGTGGCCGACGGCGTGCACACCGGTGACGTGCTCTATCTCGACATCGAACACCACGCCAACCTGCTGCCGTGGCAGCGCGTGCCGCACCGCAGTGTCATTGCCGCTCCCACGCTCGCCGCCACACTGGAACTGCTTCGCGGGGAACTCGCCTACGGCGGCGTCAGCCTGCTCGCCGTCACCGGCGCCTCCAATGTCACCGGCGAGATCCTCCCGATCCGGGCGCTGGCCGCCCTGGCGCACGAGTATGGCGCCCGGATCGTCGTCGACGCGGCGCAACTGGCCCCGCACCGGCGGATCGACATCGCCTCGGACGACGTCGACTATCTGGCGTTCTCCGGACACAAGCTCTACGCACCGTTCGGCGCCGGTGTGCTGATCGGCCGTCCCGACTGGCTCGACGCCGGCACGCCGCACCTGGCCGGCGGCGGAGCGGTCCAGGATGCCCGGGTCGACGCGGTCAGCTGGACCACCGGTCCGGCACGGCACGAGGGCGGCTCCCCGAACGTCCTCGGCGCAGCCACACTGGCCCGCGCCACCCAGCTGATCGCCGACCTGGACGTGGAGCAGTGGCAGGCGCACGAGAACGCCATCCGGTCCTTCCTTGTCGAGGGCCTCAACCGGATCGACGGCGTCAAGGTCCACCAGATCTTCGCGGACAGTGCTTCTTTCGATGCACCCTCGGGCACCGGGGCTGACAGCGGCACCGGCAGCGGTACCGGGACCGGCACGATCGGCGTCGTCAACTTCTCGCTCGAAGGCTATGACGCGGGCCTGGTGGCCGCGTACCTGTCGGCCGAACACGGCATCGGACTGCGGGACGGCCGTTTCTGCGCGCACCCCCTGCTCCGGCGGCTCGGGCTGCCGGCCGGCTCGCTGCGGGCCAGCTTCGGCTTGGGTTCCCGGCTGGCGGACGCCGAGCGGCTGCTCGCCGGGATCCAGGAGCTGCGCCAGACCGGCCTCGGCTGGGACTACGTGGTGGACGCCGGGAGGTGGGTGCCGACCAACGACACCCGCAGCTATCCGCACTGGGCACCCAACACACCGGGGACCGCCGGCGCGGCCCCCTGCACCCTGGACTAACAGCACGGCACAGCCGCCCAGTGGACGGAAGCCACCGAACTCCGAGCCTGCCGCGTGCGGTAAATTCGAAAGGTACCCATCCGGACCTGCCGAAGGAGATCGCACGTGGCACGCGGCGGACCCAAGCTGTATCAGGCGCGGCGCCTGGAGCTTGGCCAGAGCTTCCAGGACGGCGGCGAACACTACGAACGCGTCCGCCCCGGCTACCCCGCTGATTCAGCCGACTGGCTGATCCCCGCGGGCGCGAAGGACGCCGCCGATCTGGGCGCTGGAACCGGGAAATTCACGGCCCTGTTGCTCGAACGCGGCCTGCACACCGTGGCAGTGGACCCGTCCGCTGACATGCTGGCGCAGCTGCGCCGGGCTCTCCCGGGCGTCACCGCTGTCGAGGGCAGCGCCGAGAACAGCGGGCTGCCCGCCGCGGCCTTCGACATCGTCACCGTCGCCCAGGCCTGGCACTGGTGCGATCCCCTCCTGGCCAGCTCGGAGATCGCCCGGATCCTCCGCCCCGAGGGTGTCCTGGGGCTGATCTGGAACCAGCTGGACACCTCCGTGCCGTGGGTGCACCGGCTGTCGCGCATCATGCATGCCGGCGACGTGCACAAACCGCATTTTAAACCGCCGCTGGGGCCGGAATTCACCGGGCTGGAAAGCCACCTCACCCGCTGGGAGGATCCGGTGCACACCAGCGACATCCTGGAACTGACGCAGTCCCGCAGCTACTACCTGGCGGCCAGCGAGGCGACCCGCGCCAAAGTGCTCGGCAATCTCGACTGGTATCTGCACGAGCATCTGGGCCACCACCCGGAAGACGTCATCCCGCTCCCCTACCTGACGCAGAGCTGGCGCGCCGACCGGGCCTAAGGCCGCGCGGTCCTGGTCGTGGCGCTCAACCTGGTCCTGTGGATGACCTTCCCCGGCGGCAGCTGACGGTAGGCTGGAGGCTGTGAAGACCAGCCTGCCATCCTCCTCGATTGAGGACTACGTCAAGGTCATCTACTCCTTCACGGAGTGGCAGGACAAGCCCATCACCTCCACCCAGCTGGCCCAACGCCTTGGGGTGGCCAACTCCTCGGTCTCGGAAATGGTCCGCAAGCTCAAGGACCAGGGGCTGGTGGACCACCAGCCCTACAGCGCCATCACGCTCACCGCCGACGGTGTCCGGCTGGCGCTGTCAATGGTCCGGCGGCACCGGTTGATTGAAACGTTCCTGGTCCGGGAGCTCGGCTACCGCTGGGATGAGGTCCACGACGAAGCCGAACTGCTGGAACACGCCGTCTCGGACACTTTCATCGAGCGGATGGCGACTAAACTCGGGAACCCGGTGCGGGATCCGCACGGCGATCCGATCCCCGCAGCGGACGGCTCAGTGCTGGTGCCGGCGGCTCACCGGATGAGCGTGCTCGACGACGGGCACACCGGACGGATCACCCGGATCAGCGACGAAAACCCCGAACTACTGCGCTACCTTTCCGCTGAGCAGATCGGGCTGGACGCGGAGGTCGAGGTTGTGGGCCGGAAACCTTTCGGTGGCGCCTTGGTGGTACGGATCGGCTCCGGCGCGGCCCGGAAGGAATTTGACCTCGCCGAGGAAGTCGCGTCCGCCCTCTGGGTCCACAGCGAGACGGCCCATTCCGGCTGCAGCCTCAAGCGGCCCTGAATGCAGGCCACACCCGCCGGAGCCGCGTCATGAAGCGCATGGCGAAGGATGCATTTTTCACCGCTAAGGCGTCGCCGGGGGTTGCTGCGGCGTCACCGGGCTGGCGCGCGTGGGCTGCCGTCGCCGTCGGCGGCCTGATCGGAACGGAGCTGCGCTACGGCGCCGGAGTCATGTTCCCCGAAGCCCCCGGTACGATCCCGTGGACGACCCTGGTGATCAACGTTCTTGGCAGCTTTGTCCTCGCGGCCCTCACCACAGTTTGGATCGCCCGGCCGAAGACCGCCTTCTGGCTTCGGGCCGGTCTCGGTCCAGGGCTGCTGGGTTCGTTCACGACCTTTTCCGCCGTGGTGTTCTCCATCGACCAGCAAATCCGGGGCGGCTTCCACACCAGCTGGCTGGCCTACCTTGGTCTTTCGCTGGTGCTGGGACTTGGTTCCGCGGCCGCCGGGTGGAAGGCCGGCAAGGCCCTGGCCGACCTGGGCGGGACGGCGTCGTGATTACCGCTCTGCTGGTGGGAGGGTTCGGCGTCGCGGGCGCACTGCTGCGCTTCGCCGTCGACTCATGGTTTGCGCACCACCCGGGACGGCATCCGCACTGGCCCTGGGCGACCCTCACGGTCAACGTGACGGGATCCTTCATCATCGGCGCGGCCATCGGGCTGACGGGCCAGCTGGGCCTGGGGGCCGAGTGGCAGACGGGCCTCTCGACCGGGCTCGCCGGCGGCCTGACAACCTTCAGTTCCTGGACCACGGCCACGGTGCGGCTGGTGAGTGAGACGCGCTACCGCGCCGCCGTCCTCAACATTGCCGCCAACCTGGTCGCCGGGCTGGCGGCGGCAGCGATCGGCCTGGCCCTCACGGGTGGGTGACGCCACGGCGGGGTGACGCCAGCTCTGTGACGCGAGGACTGGGTACGGCACAGCGGTGTGACGAGCCTAACGACGGTGCACGGGCCGCGTGTAAGCGCCGGGGATGAGGCCCCGCGGGGCGCCCCTGCCGGTGCGGTTCCGGCGAATCGGTGGCCCTCTGATCCCGTATCGTTGAAGGATGGTTACCCGACGTGAAGCAGCCCAGGTCCTCGACATCTCGCTGGAAATGGCCCACCGTCACGGCATCCCGCCCCGGCTGAGCGACGCGGAGCTCGGCGAGCTCCTGGAAAATCCGCCGGCCTGGCTCGTTCAGTCCAAAGCCAACCGCACCGGCAAACGCCCCATCTGGGTCCAGCTGACCTGCGCGGTCTGCGGCTTCTCGGAGGCCGCCCGGCCGAAGAAATGGTGGCCGGAGTTCACCTACGTGTGCTGCGCAGACCATGCCCCCTACGAGATCCCGGGCGCAGCAGCCGGGCTGGTCCGCAGCGAATATGAGGGCGTGGGCAGCCGCTTTGTCGGCATCGTGGACGTTGCGGTGCCCGAGGCGTAACTTAATACCAACGGGGGCCATCCCGGCCCCCTGGTGTTAGGGAGCGCCCACATGCCTGACAAAACGCCGCACCGCAGCACGGCCAAGAAGGCCGTGAAAACCATCAAGGAAAAACGGGCTGAGAAGAAAACCAAGAACGTCGCTGAGACGCACGCGGACCCGGTAGCCCACATCAAGAAGCGCTGAGCGTGGCCCGCCCGTCGGGCGGCCGCCTCAGCAAGCAAACGGCAAACAACAAACGAGCAAAACATAAGGCCGGAAGCTTCAGCTTCCGGCCTTATGTGTGGAACGTACGGGGTGGAGCTCCGTTGCCGGGGCTCCGATGGTGGAGATGGGGGGAATTGAACCCCCGTCCGATGTCGTGTTGTCAGGGCTTCTCCGGGCGCAGTTTGCGTTGGATTTTCTCGGCCCCAGCCATGCTACAAACAGCTGGCTGATCCGGGCCCAGTCATCTAAGAGTCCCGTTCACCCCGATGACGGGGGTAAACAGCAGTGGCTATCTAAATGACGCCAGGATCCGGGGCAATAGCAACCTCGGGCTGACGGACTGTCTTACTGCTTAGGCAGCGAGAGCGAAGTCAGTGCGTTTTGATTCGGCACTTATTGGTTTGCAGACAGCGTTTACGAGATAATTCTGCATCCTCGGCCCGCTTCACCTGTCGCGA
The DNA here is from genome assembly GCF_059383535.1 of Pseudarthrobacter sp. HLT1-3. Lineage (NCBI taxonomy): Bacteria > Bacillati > Actinomycetota > Actinomycetes > Micrococcales > Micrococcaceae > Pseudarthrobacter > Pseudarthrobacter sp. HLT1-3. Next base: position 27,482 of record NZ_JBWZCJ010000021.1, read on the forward strand.
CTAACATCGTCGAAACCGATCATCCCCGTATTTTTTTATCAAACCGGTCTGGCACTTTGCTGAACCGCTTTCGCGGACTCGGCGCCGTTCCTTCCCGGACTACCTAGCATAACGCACGGACCCGCCAAATCATTCCAGCGGGGGTTCGGTAGTTCCTAGCGCCGGTTCCGCTCGCGCATAACGCGCAGGGCCTCGCGCTTGTCCTGTTGCTCGCGCAGGGTCTGCCGCTTGTCGTATTCCTTCTTGCCGCGCGCGACGCCGATTTCCACCTTCGCCCGGCCGTCCAGGAAGTACAGCTGGAGGGGCACGATCGTGAAGCCCGATTCGCGGATCTTGTGTGAGATCTTGGTGAGCTCGTCGCGGTGCAGCAGCAGCTTGCGGCGGCGCCGGGCGGCGTGGTTCGTCCAGCTCCCCTGGTGGTACTCGGGGATGTGGATGCCCTCCATCCACAGCTCGTCGTTGTAGAAGGTGCAGAAGCCGTCGACCATGGAGGCGTGGCCCTCGCGGAGGGACTTCACCTCGGTACCCATAAGTGCGATCCCGGCCTCGTAGGTGTCGAGGATGTGGTAGTCGTGCCGGGCCTTGCGGTTGGTGGCCACTACCTTACGGCCACTTTCTTTCGGCACGGTAGAACTCCTTGGATCGATGGGTGGACCGCAGCCTGTAGGGCGCGGAGTGCTACCAGTTTACGGCAGAGCCGCAGGGCGGGCGGGAGGCTTCCGCTCCGGGCGGATCAGAGCAGGTTCATCGGATCAACGGCCCGGCCGTTGAGCCAGGTCTCGAAGTGCGAGTGGCAGCCGCTGGAGTTGCCGGTGGTTCCCGAATAAGCGATCAGCTGGCCCTGGCTGACCTGCTGTCCGCGGGAAACGGTCACGCTGACGTTGTGGTAGTAGATGGTTGTCAGCGAGTTTCCCTGGACGACGCCGTGGGCGATTTTGACGTTGTTGCCGCCGCCGTCATTGGCCCAGCCGGCGGAGAACACCTCGCCGGCCGCAGCGGCGTAAACCGGCGTACCGCAGGCCGCGGCGAAGTCGATGCCGGTGTGCATGTAGCCGCCCTGGCCGTAGAAGTCGATGGTGCCCGGCGGCGTCGCACGCCAGCCGAAGCCCGAGCTGATCGGCACACCGTTGAAGGGGTGCCTGAGTCCGAAGGCCGACGGGTTTCCGGGCGGGGCGGGGACGTACGGCGCCGGGGCCTTGGTCTGGCCCTTGGCACGGGCGGCCGCCGCGGCGGCTGCCGCGGCGGCCTCGGCGATCCGGCGCTGTTCGGCTTCCCAGGCCTCGCGCAGCTTGCGGTCGCGTTCAGCGATGTCGGCCGCGACGGCGTCCTGCTGGTTCTTGACCTGGGCGAGCTGGGTCTGGATGCCGGGCTTGGCGGCCTGGAGTTCGGCGTCGAGCCGGGTGGTGTCGGAGATGAGCTTGTCCACCTGGGCCTTTTTGGCCTCGGCCTCGTCGCGGGCGGCCTGTTCGCGGGCCAGCGCGGCGTCGGCCTTGGCCTTGAGGTCCGTGATTTCGGCTTCCACCGCTTCGAGCCGGGCCTGCGAGTTGACGTTGGTGGCGCTCTGCTGGGTGAGTTTGTCCATCGCGGAGTTCTGGCTGCGCATGGCCTGGTCGGCCAGGTCGATGGTTTCGGTGAGGCTGCCGCCGTTGTTCGCGCCGAAGAACAGGGAAAGGTTGGAGGGCACGCCGCCGGACTTGTAGGCCTGGGTGGCTATCTGCCCGATCAGCTTCTTGGTGTCGGCGATCTTTTGCTTGTCCGTCTCGAGCTGCTGGGTGATCTTGGCCTTGTTCTGCTGCGCCAGGTCCACGCGCGCGGCGAGGGCTTCGGCCTCTTTAACAGCGCTCGCCACGCGGCCCTGGGCGTCCAGGAGGGCCTGCTGCGCCCCGGGGAGCTGGCCCTGGTAGATGAAGAGGTCAGAGGCGGCCTGGGCGATCCGGGAGTCCACGAACTCCAGGGAATGCTGGACCCGGGCGGCTTCCTCACGGAGGGCGGCCTGCTGGTCTTCGAGGGTGTCGGCGAAGGCCACCGGTGTCGAGGCGCCCATGCTCGCCGCGAGGACGAGCGCCAGGGCGGCGCTGATCATACGGCTGCGGCGGCCTGCCACGGGGAGCCCGGGCGGGGCCGGACGCGGGGCGAGTCGAAGCATCGGTGTCATGGGCCTTCTCATTTCGTTGCGAACGCTAGACCCGCAAGTATCGACGGAGGGTTAGGAGTGATGATACGCCTGCCAGCAGGACGCCGAGGCCGATCAGGGCCGGCGCCAGGATCAGCGTCTGAGCCGCGGAGATAAACGCTGTGTCCGGATACTGCTGGGACAGGTACCCGCCCAGGAAGAAGTGCGCCACTGCCCACAGAGTTGCCGAGGCCAGGGCCGCGCCAATCACGGCGGCAATCACGCCCTCAAGGATGAACGGCAGCTGGATCACCATTTTCGAAGCCCCGACGAGGCGCATGATCCCGGTTTCCCGGCGCCGGCTGAAAGCAGAAAGCCGGATCGTGGTGGCAATCAGCAGGATGGCGCAGACGATCATCACCCCGGCCACGCTGACGGCCACGAGGGAAGCGGCATTCATGACCGAGAAGAGCCGTTCCAGCAGTTGGCGCTGGTCGATGACGGTTTCCACGCCGGCCTGCGAGGAGAAGGTCTCGCTGATGATCTGGTATTTCTCCGGGTCCTTCATATTGATCCGGAACGAGGCGGGGAGCTGGTCCGGCGTCACGGAGTCGACGATTGGGGAATTGGAGAACTGTTCCTTGAAGTGCTTGTACGCGTCATCCTTGGATTCGAACTGGAAGTCGTTGACGTACTGGGCCACCGCGGGAGATTCCAGCAGCTTGGCGACGTTGTCCTGCTGTTCCGGGGTGGCCGGGCCGGTGGCGCAGCCGGCCGCCGTCGAACCGTCACTGCACAGGAAGATGGCGACCTGGACTTTGTCGTACCAGTAGCCCTTCATCTGGTTGATCTGCAGCTGCAACATCCCGGCGGCGCCGACAAAGGTCAGGGACACGAACGTGACCAGGATGACCGAGACCACCATCGAGAGGTTGCGGCGCAGGCCGCTGCCGATCTCGGAGAGGACGAATTGGAGCCTCACAGCTGGTTCTCCCCTGCGGCGGGTACTTCGGCGTGGGGGTCGCTGCGGGTGGTGGCCGGCGGGGCGGCGGAGGGTCCGGGCTCCCGTCCGCTGGCGTCCCGGAGACGGCGCGACGCTCCGACGACCGGAATCATGGAGGTGTAGAGGGCCTTGGCCTCGTCGCGGATGATGACGCCGTTGCGGAGTTCGACGACGCGTTTGCGCATCTCGTTGACGATGTCGTCGTCGTGGGTGGCCATGACGACGGTGGTGCCGTTCTGGTTGATCTTGTCCAGTACGCCCATGATGCCCATGGAGGTGGTGGGGTCCAGGTTGCCGGTCGGCTCGTCGGCCAGCAGAATGCCCGGACGGTTCACGACGGCGCGGGCGATGGCCACACGCTGCTGCTCGCCGCCGGAGAGTTCATGCGGAAGGCGGTTTTCCTTGCCTTCGAGTCCGACGGTTTTCAGGACCTCGGGAACGGTGTCGCGGATGACGCTGCGGCTCTTGCCGATGACCTGCATGGCGAAGGCGACGTTGGCGAACACGGTCTTCTGCGGCAGCAGGCGGAAGTCCTGGAACACGACGCCGATGCCGCGGCGGAGCCGGGGCACGCGCCAGCTGGAGATATTTGCGACATTCTGGCCGGCCACGTAAACGGCGCCGGAGGAGGCCCGGTCCTCTTTCAGGACGAGGCGCAGAAAGGTCGACTTGCCAGAACCTGAGGCCCCGACAAGGAAGGCGAATTCGCCACGGTCGATCTCAAGGTTGATCGAATCCAGCGCGGGTCGCGCCTTTTGGTCGTAGACCTTGGTGACATTTTCGAAACGGATCATTGCCCTAAATACCCTGCAGGACGTGGACGGGTACAGCCCAGTTCTGCCGCCGGCGCGCGGGCTTTCTTTTGGGGGAAGTAGAGCTCCGGCTTCTCGACTATACGCACGGTCCCCGGCGCTTCCGCCAGAGTGTGGGGGTGTGTCGCAGGATTAGGCCGGAGGGGCGGGTGTGACGCAAGAGGCAGAAGTGGGTACGTGCGGCGCCCTCGGGTGCCGGATTTTTTGTCTCCCGGCTTCTGCAATTCGTCCGTTGTCCCCCGGAGGACGCGAACCGCGGCCGGCTGGTCGTCGGGTTATTTGTCCGCGTTGCGGCCGGCGGGTCGGCGGGTTATTTGTCCGCGTTGCGGTTGTCGGTGCGCCAGCGGATGCCGGCGTCGATGAAGTCGTCGATTTCGCCGTCGAACACGGCCGAGGTGTTGCCGACCTCGTGCTCGGTGCGGAGGTCCTTGACCATCTGGTAGGGGTTCAGGACGTAGGAGCGCATCTGGTCGCCCCAGGAGGCTTTGACGTCGCCGGCGAACGCTTTCTTCTCGGCGTCCTCCTGCTCCTTCTTGAGCAGCAGGAGCCGGGACTGCAGCACACGCAGGGCTGCCGCGCGGTTCTGCAGCTGGGACTTCTCGTTCTGCATCGAGACGACGGTGCCGGTGGGGATGTGGGTCAGGCGCACGGCGGAGTCCGTAGTGTTGACCGACTGACCGCCCGGACCGGAGGAACGGAAGACGTCTACGCGGATCTCGTTGTCCGGGATGTCAATGGAGTCGGTCTGCTCGATTAGCGGAATGACTTCGACGGCGGCGAACGAGGTCTGGCGGCGGCCCTGGTTGTCGAAGGGGCTGATCCGGACCAAGCGGTGGGTGCCGGCCTCGACGCTGAGCGTGCCGTAGGCATAGGGGGCCTTGACCTCGAAGGTGGCGGACTTGAGCCCGGCTTCTTCGGCGTAGGAGGTATCCATGATGGTCGTCGGGTAGCCGTGGCGTTCGGCCCAGCGCAGGTACATCCGGAGCAGCATTTCGGCGAAGTCCGCCGCGTCCACGCCGCCTGCGCCGGCGCGGATCGTGACGACAGCCTCGCGCTCGTCGAACTCGCCGGACAGCAGGGTCACGACTTCGAGGTCCTTGAGGGCCTTGCGGATCGATTCCAGTTCGGTGGCGGCCTCGTCCATGGAAGCGGCGTCGTCCTCGTCCTGGCCTAGTTCCACGAGAACTTCGAGGTCGTCGATCCGGGAGGTGAGCGAGTCGAGGCGTGCCAGTTCGGACTGGCGGTGCGAGAGCCTCGAGGTGATCACCTGGGCGGCCGCGGGATCGTCCCACAGATTGGGTTCGCCGGCCCGTTCGCTGAGTTCGGCGATGTCTTCCTTCAGCGCGTCCACATTCGAAACGTTCTCGATCGAGACGTAGGTGGCGCGGAGGGCGCGGATTTCTGCGGGAAAATCAATGTTTGCCATGGTTTTTTAAGCCTACGCTATCCGTGCGGGCCGCCTGACTGGGGCGGGACGGGCCTGGGCAGGCCCGCAGGCCGGGGCGTCAGCGCGTGAGCCGGGAGCGCGCCGTCGACGTCGCTTCGATCCTGATGCCGTCGGGGACCAGGAAGTTGACGACGGGCGGGTGGACCGCGGCGCTGAGCACCACAACGGCGGTGGAGCCGTCCGGGCTGCCCGTTCCAGATGCGACGGCGAGGCCGCTGATCCGCGTGGAGGCACTGCTGCGGTCTAAAAATTCGACGGCCGTGCTCCGCACACGGGCACCGGTCAGGATGGCGGTGGGGCTGCCGCCAACCGTTTCGAGTTGTCCCAGGGTGAAGCTGTCCGCGGCGGCCACCGAGGCGCCGTCGGCCAGTGACAGGAGCTTCTTGTGCTCGATGTAGACACTGGAGGCGGCGATGACCACCGACGTAAGCAGCAGGGCGAGCAACACGAACCCGATAAGCAGCACCATCAGTTGCCCGGCATCGCTGCATTGAGCCGCGCGCTGCGGATCCGTTTGCTGCGGTAGTTGCGGTTGCTGCGGGCTGAGCCTGGTGCGATGCATCCCGGGACGTCTCATCGGAAGCGGCCAACCAGTTGCGTGGCGGAGGCGCTGAGCTGTCCGGCGTTCAAGTTGAGCACCTCGCTGAAGGGGACGAATGGCAGCGGCACCGTGAGATGGACGGTGACCGTCACAGCCGTACCGGCGGCCATGCAGTCCGCGGGGGCACAACTGGTCTCGACCCGGGCATTCATCGCAGAGTGCCCATGGTCCGCGAGGGCCAGCAGAACAGCCTGCTCGGCGGCTGCCCGGCCGCCTGCGGCGTCTGTCTGGGCAACGAAGACTTTCGCGGCCTGGTCGGCGGCGCCGACGACGGCGAACGAGCCGCCCTGAAGCTGGCCCACGGTGATGATGAAGTAGACCAGCGGCACCATCAGCAGCAGCGAAAGGAACGTGAACTCGACGACTGCGCTTCCCCGCTCGCTGCCTTCCAGGACGCGGGAGTCCGGCGTCGCGGTCTCTCCCCCGGGCCGTCGGTCTGGTGAGTCGAGGCAGTAACCGGCCAGTGAGTTCGAAACGGCAGAACGGACCGGCGGGTCAAGGCTGGATGGCCGCATGCCCCTTCACCTCCAGGGCTGCCCGCGGGCCAATGAGCCCGATCACGGGCAATGGCGCGCGGATCGTCACTTCCAGGGTCCGGATCCCTTGGAAAGTGGCTTCGCTGGTGGTCACGTCCCGGGCGAATTCCGGGCTGAGGGCGACGCCGATCAGCTCCGCGGCCCGGTCCCTGGCATCCGCCGCGCCGCGGTCCGCGAGGGTGCCATAGCGGGCGCCCGAGGCCGCGGCGTCGACCAGTGTGTTCCGGACGTGCAGGACAAGGGTGAGCTGAACGATGGCGAGGAAGAACAGCGTCAGCAGCCCGCCCACCAGGACGAAGTCCACTACTGCCGAACCCCGTTCGTCAGTTTTGCCCCTGCCGGCGCCGGGCAGGCGCACGCGCTACTGCCCGACCTTGTCCATGGCCTGGTTGAACAGTCCTTCCAGGGCAGGGCCAGCGAGCGCGAGGAGCGCGGCGACGAGAACAGCCGACATCAGAGTAATCATCACCCAGCCCGGCACATCGCCGCGTTCGCGATGGTCACCCGGACGGTCAGCCTGCCGCGCCGTGGCCTCGAGCGCACCGGCATGCCTGGGAACCAGGCTGATAGTGCAGAGCAACAGCGCCATGCGGTTCAGGATCTGCTTCACTTTCTCCCCTTAGATCGGTGGTTCGGATGTCTTCCTTCTGCTCCGTGCTGTTCCTTTTGTTCCTACAAACCCATGCTGATGGCAGCCAACCCGGGAAAGACTGCGAACACCACCGTCAGCGGCAAGACACCGAAGACAACGGGAATCATCATGCCGATTTCCTTCTTCCCTGCCGACTCCATCAGCTCGCGCTTCGCGGTGTCCCTGGCGTCCTGGGCCTGGGCCCGCAACACTTCAGCGAGCGGTGTCCCCCGTTCAACGGCCACGACCAACCCGTCCACGAAGCGGAGCAACGGACCAAGTTCCGTCCGTGAAGAGAACTCCTGCAGTGCTTCCACGAGCGGCTTCCCTGCCCTGGTCTCCCCCAAAACGCGGGTGAAGTCCTTGGACAGCTCCCCCCGGGCACTGCGGCACACCCTGTCCAGAGCGCCAGTGGCGCTCTCGCCCGCGCTGACGGCGAGCGCCATGAGTTCGGCGACGCTGGGGAACTCGGCCATCATGCGAGCTTCGCGTTTCCTGATCCGTGCACCCAGCAGATAGTCCGGCAAGATGAAGCCGCCGGCGGCGCTGCCGATCACAAGCACCACAGCGAGGATGGGGCTGAGTCGTCCTGCCGCGCCGAACAGGACGACTCCTCCGACCGCCGCAACAAATCCTCCTGCGCCCCAGAGAAGCTGTTCCGCCCGGAAATCTGCGGGCGACTTGACGGACCCGGCCCTGGCAAGGCGACGGTTCAAGGCGGCGGAACCAGGATTCAACCTCCCCACCCAGGCCACGGCGTCGCCGATGACCGGCCGCAGGATTCGTTCCAGCGGCCCGAACGGGGTGAAGTTTCTCGGCACGGCACGCAGGAGCCGGGATTCCAGGTTGTGGGACTTCAACTGCGGACCGATGCGTGCAACGAAAGTGATTGGCCGCATGAAGGGCAGCCTGATCAGCAGCAACCATAAGCCGCAGCCCAGCACAATTCCGCAAGCGACGGCAGTCGCCATCAGCCCAGTCATCGGAGCACCCTCTCGTCTGCCGGCAGCGCTCCAATGCGCAGCATGACGGCATAAGAGGTCAAAGACACCGCCAGTCCACCGATCAGGACCGCGGCCCCCAGCGGCGTGTTGTAGGCAGCCACAGCTTCCGGCCGGCTGGCCAGCAGCATCAGGACAAGCCAGGGGGCGGCCACTGCCAGCCGTGCGGCGTTGACCGTCCAGGACTGCCGGGCCTCCAGCTCGCTCCTGGTGCGGGCACTTTCCCGCAGGAATTCCGCCAGCGTACCCAGCAGCCGGCCGAGGTCCGAGCCACCCACCTCCCTGGTCAGCCGCAGCGCTTCGACGATCCGGTCCGCCACAGGATCCGCCAGCCGGTCCTTGAGCCTGGTAAGGGAGGGATCGAATTGCCCTCCCGAGCGGTAGTCGGAACCGAAATCGCGGAACACATGACGGAGTTCCTCCGGGCCCTTGTCGCCCAACTGGATGAGGGCTTCCGGCAGCGAAAGGCCGGCTCGGATCGCCGACCGCAGATGGTCCACGACGTCGGGCCACAGTTGTCGCAGGACAGCGGTGCGCTTCCGGGCGCGCCATTTGACGACGGCCATCGGCAGCCACCCCCCGAACAGGCCAAAGCAGGCCGCGATCGGCCACGACCTGGTCACGGCAAAGAAGATGAGCATGGTGAACGCCCCGACACCCACGCAGCTGGCCAGCAGGCCGGCGCCGCTGACCTTCTCGATGCCCGCCGAGCGCAACAGGTCCTCCAGACGGCTGGGCCTCGGCGTTCGTTTTACCGCCCGGGGCTGCTCCCAGACAGACCACCAGATCAGCAGGAGTCCAGCGCCGGCCAACATGCCCAGCAGCGCCGCCATCAGCGCGGCTCCAGGAGCGCCGCCACGTCATACCCCGCACGGGCAAACTTCTCAGCTGACGGCATCGAGTTGGCCTTTGGTTGCAGCTGTCCGTCCTCGAAAGCGAAGACCATGGAGGACTCGATGATGCCGTTTTCCACGCGTCGGCCCAACGAAAGGATCTCTGTTACTTCTCTGCGTCCGCTGGCGTGCCGGGCACAATGGACCACGAGGTCGATGCAGGATGCAACCGTCGGAACCACGAAGGCGCTGGAGATGTTCTCGACTGCCAGCAACGGCAACGTGCAGATCTTGGTGACGGCGTCGGGGGTAGTGCAACCATGACGTGTACTTCAAGTAAGACTTGAACCTGAAGTCTACGCTTGGGAATTCGGCACCGAAATCCAACCTGCGCTGGACCTTGGACTGGGCGTGCGTTGAGGGCTCGGAATGCGGGATCCGGCCCGGACCTCCGACTCGCAGTCAGGCTCCGTTTCGCCCAAGACCTGACCGTTTCCCACGGCACTCCGAGAAGTTCAGCGACCGGTTCAGCGTCCCGAAGTCCCCGGGATGGCTGGCGAAATTCCTTGAGTCGTCTTGTTGTCCAGGGCCAACTCTGCACAGCGTCGATGCGCAAGACAGTCGGCCCTTGCGTCACGACCACAGCAACTCGAACAGCGGCTAGCCGGAAACGTCAGCGTATTCGCCGCCTAGCTCCTCCGCATCGATGGTCTGATCCCACAACCCCACCTGAGAAGCTATCCCCTCTCTTGCCTCATCTGCATAGTGAAGGCTGGCCACCTCAAAGGACTTGAACTGGTAGATGGCCGAGTTCATATGCTGTGAATTGAACAGCCCGATCCTGTTGAGCAGACTGAAGTCATCAACTGTCAGGCCGGTGACCCTCTCGAATAGCGCTGAATCAAGGGACTCAATCACGTGCTTTAGGGCTTCTTCCCGGAAGTCAGTGACGTACATGAACACAGGAATTTTGGCCAGGAACTTCTGCAGCTTCTCCCGAATTTCCTTGCGTTGCTTGTTGGTCTGTGTCCGTTCCTTCTTCTGCTGGTCGTCCAGATTTCCGTTCTGCTCACGCTTAGCCTTTTTCAGAAGTTTCGTTGAGGTGACGACGCTCTCGGCGTTGGTGGTCAGTGCTCGGAAATCCTCGATCTGTTCCAGGGCGGCTACGAGATTAGGATGCTCGAGGACCGCAGCCAGCGTGTGCTCGTTGACGTCAACCAAGAGAGGAGAATTCCACCTTTTCGCCAGAGCTGTGGATCCGATACCCGCCGTTGCCCAGTTCAGCACATCTGTTGCGTCGAGTTGGGTCATGTCCCCGCCGGAAAACCCGTAGATCGGAAGGTAGTTGAGGAGCTGTCCAATAGCCTCTGCAGGCGTCACTTCACCTGTGCTGGCCAGCCGTATGCCGTACTCGGCGACCAGCCCAAGCGCGCGATTGGGGTCGAATTCAAAGACATAGCAGGTGGGCTTTTTGACGTCGACGGCGCCCTCAGCATTTCGATAAGCCCATGGCGACTGGACTCGAAACGCTGCCTGAAAATACGACTCTGGAGATTTAAGGGATCGCAGCATCAGGATGGCCCCCCATTCGCGGACGGTCACCCCAGTCATCAGCTTTCCGCACGACAAAGTGATTGAACCGGAGTTGTTTTTTCTCACTGTGGCCGCAATGGCATGCTCGACCGGCGGCTTGGCTGCTGCTCCCCGGCCAGCCTTAGAGCCAGCGGCCACCACCACCTCAAAGTCTTGGAAGTAGGGGTGAAGAGCCAACATATCTCGCATGGCGAAGCAAGAAGCCACGTCTGGCATGTACCACACAGAATGCCTGACAGCTTCCTTGAAGGCCACTGATTCGAACGGGAATGGTGCTTTCTGCCCTGCGACTACAAGCGATTTCATCTGATCGGACAACTTCCCGCGCAGCATTTCCAGGAACTCGGATACTTGCGTCGGGTTTTCGAAGGAGAAATCTCCAGCCCCGTGAGCTTTCGACCCTGGGCTGGTTTTCCGAGCGCGGAAGTATTCGCTCAGTGAGAAACCGTTGAACTCGCCGTCGGCGGCGAACGCTGCCGCATCCCGGCCCATCTCGTAAGAGAAGATCTCCATCCTGGGCAACTCAAGGTACGGATTTGGGCCGCGGCCTTCATCCCAAGTGGCCTTTTCCGCTTGTTCTTGTACGTATGTCCAGTTGAAAATCGCGTCTTCTGTGAACTCTCCGTTGGTTATCGCGCGGAACGGGGTCCCGGACAGGTACAGGTAGTTCGCGGATGTGAGTCCCAAGTCCTCGTCTGTAACCCGTTCCTGCGGTTCTTCCTTGTCTGCGTCATCCTTGTCGGTCGGATCGTAGAGGTCACGTGCGGACTCCCGCCAGGCTCCGAAGTGGTATTCGTCAAGCACAATGCAGTCCCACTCAACCAAGTGGATTACTTCATTGTGAACCTTGATTTGACCGTCAGTTTTTCCATTGAGGTCCTGAAATGAGGCAAACCATACAAAGGGATCTGGCCCGTCAGCTACATAGTCGCGCTCAATTGCCGAGGTATCCCGGTCGACGAACTTCCAGCCAGAAAAGTCGATGTGGTTCGACAAATCGTCTCGCCAGGCCGCATGAACGGCAGGCTTGTAAGTTAGGACCAAAACCCTTTTCCAGTCCATCTCGCGCGCCAACTGGTACGCGGTGAACGTCTTACCGAACCGCATCTTTGCGTTCCAGAGGAACTTCGGTGGCTTACCATTTGGCGAGGCCCGATTCCGCAAATAGGCGGCAGTAACCCGTACGGCTTCCTCCTGATCGGGGCGCATCTTGAAGCTTTCAGTCCGATTCAGATTGAACGGTTGGCCTGTACGCACCGTGTTGATGGCAGCCTTAACCTCGGCCAGTGAGGCTTCAAACCACTCACCGCCAGGGCGCTTGATGCCCGCCCCAATGAGTGCCCGATGAACGTCGTGGTCAGCATAGAACGCGCCGTCGACTCGCTCGGCTGGCTCGTCAAGGAGGATCGAAACGCCGTCGAGGTTTGGATAAGCTGTTCCAAGCTGCTCCTTGATGCGCGCCTTCGCTGAGGACTTCGTGGTTTGGCCGACCTTGATGAGCCCCTTGCCCACTATTCGGGTGCTGCCGATGCTTCGCTCCCACGGATCGGAGTCCTTACCGACGACTGTGTATGCGTAAATACGATTCTGGCTGGAACCCGGCCCGCTCATTTCGTCGAACCAAAGGTTGCTGCCGCTTCAGGGGCTAGCATCTCCTTGACTTGGGATTCGATGTAGGCGATCTCTTCATCGGTGAATCCGTATCTGGCGTAGAGGAGCTCGTCGGTCCATTCGCGGTCCAGCGGGACGGCCGGAACGAAGGCATAGACGTCCTTAGTGGCGTGCTGAGTGGCCTTTCTAAGGGAAACCAAGAACCGGACAAAGCGCGTCCGTAGATATGTCGCGTACCGCTCTGCTTCCTCGTAGGTGGGCATCCGGCCGGCGACGAGATAGGTCTCAGTGCATGCTTCACCAGGCGCTGCGATGATGGGCTTGCCGAGAAACTGCGTCTCTATGCTTGCACTTGTACCCTGAACCGCAGACATGAGGACCTTCCAGTCCTTGACCCACTCCGAGTTCTGAGGGATGTCAGACTTCTCGATCCAAGAAATCCGCTGAGATCCGTAGAGTTTTACGGGGTCAGCTAACTTGTCCGAGCTGTCCGATCCGTGGAAAAAGGTACGGAGCCCAAATGGCTTGGCGCTGGACACTCGGTCAGCTAGAGATGCCTCCGACCGTCCGTCGACTTCAAATTCGCGAACTTTCTCAAGAATCGAAACGGCTTCATTACGGCGGATCAAGACGTCGTAGATGTCGAGGAAACGTTTGACAGGGCCGCCCACTGGCTGGCCTTCCCACATCGTCTGCACGGAACAGGCTCCATTGTGGTCCCTAGACCATAGGAAGTACGAGACACCGCCTCGGATCTTTACTCCTGGGAAGCAATCGTACAACTTTGGGTAGTCGACCAAGGTTTCCAGTCGTCTGTCTTTCAGCATACGAGCTCGAAATTTGTCCAGCCCTTTCCCGCCCGCGAACCAACGCGACGGCGTGATCATTAGAACGTGCTTCGGACTCATATCGATCGCGGCTTCGACGAAATGCTGGTAGATCGGCGTGGCACTGGCCCCGTGACCGCCGTCCCCCGTCTGATACGGCGGATTCCCTACGATCACGTCGAACTTCATCTCGGACATCTCCTTGGTGGGGTAACCCCCGTGTATGAATGAGTAGGCGTAGTTTTCGCGTTTGTCCCCGCGATCCAACTCGGGTGGCGCCCCACAGATCCGGCAGGGAGTCACGATGCCCTTCTTTTTTCCGAAACTGTGCTCGCTGGGAACAAACGGCAAGTTTCCCGCACTGGTTTCAAACTTGACGACGCTGTCATCGCTAGTGGCATCTCGGGAACAGTAGAGACTGCGCCTCGCGATATGGCCGGTCATTTCCGTGATTGACGTGCCGAAGAGCATATTCCGGAATATGTGCTCCCGCCGTCTGTCAAAGTCAGGCTCCCACTCGACCAACCCATCGAGCAGTCGAGCCGCCACTTCTCGCAACAGCACCCCGGATTTGCAGCACGGGTCAAGCCACTTCAGGTTTGGGTTGCTCCACACATCGAGGGGAAGCTGGTCGAGCATGGCCCGGGCCAGCTTGGGAGGGGTTGGCACCTCGTCGTTAGAGAGCTGGGCCAAGCAGTCGAGTATGTCCGGTACATGCTGGCCAAACTTCTTTTGTATATGACCAACGATTTGCTGTGCTTGCGTCACGTTCAGTCCCCCATTACGCCGGCTGTTAACGCCCCGCGAAGGGCTCTGGATGCGCTGCCAGTTGTCCGTAGTGAACAGGTACTGCGTCCCGACGTTTTTCAGGCGTGTCGCCAAACAACTCTAATTGACCATCCACCGTGAACTCGTTCAAGAAGGACCATTCACGAATAAATGTCGCGCCCAGACTAGGCCGGTATTCGACCAGTTCAATTCGGTTAGCGTCGGTTAGCGTATTTGCGCAGACAATGTTTGTCTCCAGGATGGCTTCGATTGCCGATGCCAATGCTTCGGTTGGAGGTTTGGTGTTGAGGTCATTGTCGAGGTGTGAAACGATGAGCGCCCTGAGCCTACCCCGAGACTCATCGACGTTCTCAGCGTCGATGTCTACTCCGTAAATGGATGCTAGGCATCTAACGATTCTGTGCTCGTACTTCTCACCCCGACCGTACCGCCGAACGGTCACCGTCGCCAGCTTTCGACGGAGGATCTCCTCAAGGAAGTTTCCACTGCCACACGTAGGTTCGAGGAACTTCCGGTCATGATTGCCCGGGTCCGCCTCAGAAGGGAACATGCCGGCTACCAGATCCAGCATGGCCTTGACCTCACGTTCGTGGGTGTAGACCTCGGCTAAATCACGTACTCGCTGGCGTGTCTTGATCTGCTGCCTGTCGACGCTCACTGTGGTTCCTTTCTGAGACGTGGCTAACTTGGTCCCGACGCCGTTGGACTACTTTGCTGTAGTTCTTCAAGAACTCTAGTCAAGTTGATCGCGTCGTCGGTACGGCGGTGTCATGTCCGTGCTCAGTTCCCTTCGCTGCAGGTTTGCAGCTCCCACATATTGCCGGAAGCGATCGGGAAGCGGGGTGCCGATTTCGTTCCGGACACCTGATTGAGGTAGATTGCTTCACTTTGACGCCAGCTTCGATGAGCTCGTCTAACGTCATCGGGCGGCGTTGGTCGCTGGCTGGCCGACATCCTGACATCCGAGTAGAAGTCCCATGCCGGACGCTAGATCCGGGGGAATGTCATTTCCCCTCGTGGATTCGTGGGACAGCATAAGTGAGACGGATTTGGTGAGACACCTTGCAGTCGGCGTACGGCTGGTTTTGGGTAGATGAGAACACGCAGCGGCAACCTGAAGTTCATGAGATGCCGACAGTGTCCTCTCGTCGCATGAGCAAGCGGATGAAGGACGACGGATTCAGGGCTGACCAGTTCGCCAGGGTCCATAACGCTCATGTGAGCCGGATCAACACACTCATCGAAATACTCCGCGAGGCAGATTCTCCAGGCGGACGCGGCTACGTGCCTTACATTGCACCGCTCCACGGAGGCTCCGAGGGGGGAATCCCTGAGCATCCTTCGGGATCCCGGCCCGAAGACCCACGAGACAATGGGGTCGGGGATGCTCTGCTTCGAGAGCGCCGACGACACGGCTGTCCTGCGGTGCGACGTATTGTTCCCTTCCCGAGGCATTCTGCCGCAGGATGTCACAGCGTGGAACGCCTACCCCTGGTATCGGATTGACCAAGGGGCCGGACATACGATGGCGCAGACTCCGAAGGGCCTGGACCCGTTGTGGCGCATCCTCGCTGAAATGCCCGTCCTAGAGTTGTCGTGCTCCAGGGCAACAAGGCACGGAAGGGTCAATCAGGCACGAATCCCTCGCCCTAAGACTGACTCTTTAGCCACTCCTTCTTGAGCATCTTGAGAGCGAACTGACGTCGCGAATTCGGAGTCACCTCGCCGATGTTCGAAGGCGAGCCATCGACACCTTCAATTTCCGAGCCAAGGGACTCGTAGACCCGATTCAGACCGACCATGCGGTCCAGTGCTTCAAGTTCAAGGCTTCGGAGCGTTCGTTTGGCGCCCGCGCTTCCCACCGACGATTGTGCAACCACAAAGCTGCCTGCAACGTCGAGCATCGGCCATGCCCCTTCCTGGATGGCGGCCTGCAACCAGATTCTCGCGCCATTCTCGTCTAGCCTGATCCAGTCCCAGATAAGGTTCCAAACGTGGACGGGGAAGTCCAGCGGACTCAGGTTCCTAAGTTTGTCGAACTCTTCCTGGACGAGCTTCAGAAATCTCCCTTGGGCATCAGCATGGGCTGCCAGTCGTTCAGGAGTGTCCTGGGTAAGAAACCGATCCGTTCCCGTCGCGGCGTATATCCAGAATGATGCGAGCGCCAGCCCCTCTTCATGCTGTGCAGCGGATTCAAGCGCTGCCACAACGTCTCTGGCCGGAAGGGAAAGATAAACGCGTTGTGAAGCGTATTGAACTCGGGTCCTTGGGGTGACGAGATCGTATTCATCACTTAGAAGGCTGTATTGAGAAGCCAACCATTCGAGCAGCTGCACCCCACCCTGCTTTCGCTCCTCGAAGAGATTCTCGAGTTTATCTACAAGGATGTCCGTCTTCGCAGCAAACTCCGATCCAACGCGGAGCAAGTGCGGACCTGGTACACCGTCAATAATCTGCTGATAGGCAATCCTGACCAGCGCATCTGAAATGTCGCCTTCCGGTACTTGAAACGAAACGAAACGGTCGAAATAGTCGGGGTTCGAGATCCGGCCAGCCTTGGCCCGGGACGAGTGTTCTGTCTGCGACTCATGCCACGCGGACTGAAACCGCGGAAACAACAGCCCGAGAACGTATGCCACGCCATCAACATGGTTTTCCGAGACGCGCGAGGCAGTCAAATTCGCCGACCAGTGCTTTTTGCTGTACGTCTCGCGATTTCCGAACAGGCTATGCGCGTTCATAACAGCCTCGGATGTGCCCAGCAGCTCGTCCCGCTCCCTGATCATCAGGTCGTAAACGAGCGGCTCGGCCGTCCGGAGCCAAGACACGAGCAGGAAATCGACCCAGTCCACCTCGTCTTTGACCTGATCGAAAAAAGCGTCGATCTGTCCGAAATATCTCTTGATCGCCCGGGGCGTGTCCAACCTGTGCCTTATGTGGCCGCGGTAGGCCCAGGTGAAACGGTTCAGCTCTTCGGAGCTGGGACTGATGCTGAACCTGCTCGCAAATGAATTGACTGCCCCGTCCACCCAACTCGAGGTTTGCTCGGCCAGTAACGGCGGAAGATCAAGCCGAACCTGAACGATCTTTTCGAGATAGTTGATGGCCCGGCGTGGGTCCTCTGCGCCGACGAGACCCGTGCGGCTCAAAACGTCGAGCAAGGTCTCTTCGTCGTAGGAGACAAGGTAGTAAATATTTGGCAAACGCCCAATCAGCCGGATGAGCTTGAAAACCAGGAGCAACTCTTCAGGCGCCAGCCGATCCAGGTCGTCCAGGATCATGAGAACCGGTTTGCCGGCTTTGCGCAGAGCGATTTCTGCTGCTCTTCTGGACTCTGCGACGCTCGGTGCGGCAGCTATTAACTCCGCTACGCCTGCCACTGCCTTGGACGGATCAATGCCCGCGAGACTCGCCAAGCTGGAAATCGGAGCGATGGATCGGCTGAATCCGCTAATCGAATTGCGGACCTTTTTCCACGATTTGCCGGATGGCACCGACTTGTCAAGCTCACGGAAGAAGCCTTCCTGCAGAGACGGCAGGTCCTGGTAGTGCCAAGGATTGAAGTTGATTACAACCCAACCACGCCCCGCATCGGCGGGAATGCCTGCCAGCTTGCTGGTGAGGAGGTTCAACACACTAGTCTTGCCCGCTCCCCACGGCCCGATGAGCGCGATCACCGAGGACTCGCTCTGGGAGCGGATACGTTTCAGCAACTCGAGTGACGACTCCACGAAGCCCTCCATCCCCAACAAATCCGATTCGGGGGTGTCTCCGGAAATGGGGTCATCGCTCAGCCAGCCATCGACAGTTACGTTCATGGGCCGATTCTCCCATGTACCTCGAATTCCAAATTCTGCGATCAACTCTCAGTCCAGGCCCCAAGAAAGGTCCTCTGCCCGGTTCGCTCGCTTGGCATCACCAATCTCCGATTTCGGCTACGGCCAAGATTGCTTTCTCCGCGGCCGCAACGGCGGCTATAACTGAAATGACCGTCACCAGCGGTTGCAGCCGGCTTGGTGCAGGGAATCCAGCTGGCACAAGAGACTCTGGTCAGTCGTTGGCCGGGGCACAATCGAGGATCGACCCGCGAAAACCCGGGTTGAGTCCTAAGGGTCTTGCCGGGTGCTGAGGCGCCTTTCGTTCACCGGCAGCTGTGCAGGCAGAATCTTTCGATGGTTGTCTGAATAACTCGCTTCACAGCGCCTGCATCGCCAACCAGGTGTCAGGTTGCGTTTCGGCGATCTCGCTGACGGTGTGTTCGCCCGCTGCGTGAAGTGACACCAGGTGCCCCTCTTGCTTAGGATTCAGCTTCGGCTACCGCCCGCGGAGTTTTCCTTTGGCTTTGGCCAATTGCATCCCCCTGGCGTGTCCGGGACCGGTTCAAATCGGCCTCGAACTCGGCCATCATTGCAAAGGTATTGTAGAGAAGGCGCGAGGTGGGGTCCTTGGGGTCGTGGACCGAGGTGCCCAGCTGAAGGCTGACTGCCATTGCTGTTAGCTCCTCTACGATGTCGCGGGCGTCGGGCAATGACCGCGCGAGCCTGTCGAGTTTGGCGACTACGAGTACGTCCCCGCCTCTAAAGGCGGCTAGCGCCTCACGAAGGCCGGGACGGTCCCTATTGGTTCCGGTAAGCCCGTGGTCAACGTAGATGCGCGTCGCGCCGAGCTCCTCGAGCTGCAGAGAAGGTCATCGCGTCGGTCGCCCGCGGCCAGAGATCCGCGGGAACTGCTGCCGGTCGGTGGACTGCTGCCGCGTCGAAACGCGTGCGTGTCGAAACGCGTGCGTGGCCGACCAGTTTCGTCACGGGCTTCTCAGACGTGACTCGTAATTAGCGGTGAATACGCCGATGCAAACGGAAGGTTCCGAAACCTAGTTACGGGAATCGGCGGCCGCGGACGAATCCGCACAATTCCGCGAAAATTAGAGGATTGCCTCTGTGGCGGTCGCCAGGCCAGCGAGACGCCTCGTATCCCAAGGCATATGAGACACGTCTCTATAACAAACAAAACCTTGGTTCATCTGGTCCGCCTAAGGCCCTGACATCACCGCCGAGGGTAGTATCAAAAAAACTACACAACGAGCGGATGGAGCGAAGTGTTAGGCAATCTGCTTAAGGATGAGGTCCTAGACCTTGGTCCGTCCCCTGTCGATGCAGAGCCCGTAATGACCGACGAGCAAATCGCCGCGCGCTACATCACGGGAGAAATCCGAATCGTCACCGATCAAGCTCGGACGCAACTAGCCGAACTCTCTGCAGTTCTAGGTTCCGGTCGTTGGGAACTGCAACCTGATTTCCAAAGGCGCAGCCGTTGGAGCCAAGGTAAGCAGTCCCGGCTAATTGAGTCCTTCATCATGAACGTGCCGGTGCCTCCTATTTTTCTGTACGAGTACGAATACTCGAAGTACCAAGTAATGGACGGGCTTCAGCGGCTTACTGCGCTCGATGCTTTCTACAAGAACGAGCTCGTGCTCACCGACCTCGAGCACTGGCAAGTTCTTGAAGGACGGACCTATGAGGGACTGCCTCTCCAGCTCAAGCAGGGGATTGATCGCCGGTACCTTTCGAGCATCGTCTTGCTCTACGAGACGGCACAAAAGGCCGACCAGGCCGACCAGCTCAAACAGCTTGTTTTTGAGCGGATCAACAGCGGGGGCGAACATCTGACGCCTCAAGAATCCCGAAATGCCCTGAGCAAAGGCCCCCTCAACGAGCTTCTTCCCCCTCTGGCTCGTACGCCAAGCTTCTGCCGAGCATGGCGTATTCCAGAACCAGATGAATCCGAGCTTGAGACGGGTGGAGTTAGCGACGAGGTGCTCCAAAACGAGCGTTATCGTCAAATGGAAGACGTGGAAATGGTCTTGCGGTTCTTCGCGCATAGACAACGCGGAGCGGAGAGCGGGCCTCGACGACTTAGGACCTTCCTCGATGAGTACTGGAAGAACGCCAATCGCCGATTCACCCCGGAACTGGTCGCGGAAATCGGATCAATCTTCGTCCAAACAATTGATCTTGTCGAAGCAGTTCTCGGCGAACGGGCATTCTATATTCGGCGTGAACGCAATGGAGTCAAATCCTGGATTCCGAGATCGACTCTGTTGGCATACGACTCAGTGATGGCGGCATTTAGTAGGCATATTTCGTCCGCTGACGTACTCTACGATCGACGAGAAGAAGTCCTTGGAGGGTTGGCAGACCTCTATGACGAGAACTCGGCTGCTTTCGATGGGCGGCGCACTGACCCTCAAGACCTGGCCCAGCGGGACACTCTTATCGAGAACCTGTTGCTTCAGGTCATCACTCGCAGCTGATGCAGGCACTTCTGGAGAGCCTGGCCGTGGCAATCCACCGCCTGAAAGCCGAACTGCAACTTTATGACGTCCTGACCGACGCCTTGGCTGTTCGGTATGGCACCGATCCCACCGCCTTGCAGGAATATGACCGTCGTGCGAGACGTGCCACGTATTCGACGACGATAGTCAGCTGTTATGGGCTCATGGAGCAGACAATAGACTCCGTTTTGATTGCTATAGCTGCGGCATACGGGCGTATCTACGTCCGCCTCGACGACGTACCGGACGTCGTACGGAAAAACCATCGGGATTTGATCCTGACGTGTTTACGTGACGGTGACAGGGCGCGCACCCGAACGAAAGTCGTAGAACGAAGCGCACTCCACGCGCTCGGCCAAGAACCCGACGCTTCAACGCAACTAATTCCGGAAGTCTTTACCCTGTCGACCGCGAACTACCGCCTGCCCTACGTTCAGATGCTTTTCAACCGGCTTGGGGTTGATATAGGGGCAGGCCTTCCAACCAATCTGCCCGCCGACGAACTAACCAAGGTTGGATTTGCCAACTACGAATCGTTCCTCGAAGACCTCGTTCAACGCCGGAATGATCTAGCACACTCGTACGGCGATGACAACCTTATCGATCCCGGGCTGCTGGCTGCCTACGTCGAGATCGTGAGCAGCTATCTCCGGTCAATTAATCGAGTTGCCCACTTAGCCCTCCTTCAGCTTCTAAGTCAGAAACAACTTTCGCCTATCGGCACGATTGTGAAGACGTGGACTGGACGTATAGGCATTCGCTTTACCGGAGGCTCCATCAAGGTCGGAGATCAATTGCTGCTGATAAAAGATGAGTGGAGTACTTCGCACTACGTGACGGCCCTTCAAAACGACGGATGCTCATTGGACGAGGCAGCGTTTGCTGGAGTCGACATGGACGTCTCTGCTCAAGTTTCTGATGTTCCGGCGAACGCCGAAAACTCGAAGGTATATGTCATTCCGACGGAATGGAAAGATCTCTGGCCAGCCCAAGTCAAGTGGTAGGAACGGGGTTAGGCCGCACTCTTAGCCTCAAGTGTCTCAAAACCCACCTGTGCCGGAACATATGCCATGCGAGACGATGCAAAGCCTGGAAGTGCGACTCCGAGCGATCACAAAAATGCCGCCAGTTGAAAGGCCCTAGGCGGAGCGAAAGGAGCTACCGGCGGCGGCGTATGAGAGTCCCCCTGACTTGTACGAATGACGCAGGATCTCGCACTCGGCATCCTCAAGCTGGCTCGCGTCGACAGGTTCATCAGAGAGCATTTGCGGCTAGTGGGGCTCGGCCTGAGCTCCGGAATAGTAGCGTGCCTCCGCCGAAGACGACCGGGGCAGGCAGGTTTTAATGCGCAGCAGACCGTAAATGCGCCTGCTGAGTCGCGGCTAGGTCTTCAGCGCCGAGGGCCCGCCCGGAGCAAACCCGCGGGACCTCAAGGACTTCGCCAATTGCAGCATCGGTGCCAACCCAGGGAACGTGTCCGTCTTCAACGAAGCATGGAATGAAATGGGGGCCGATGCCCGCGCTGAACAGGTCCGCAAAGGTAGTCGACTATCTGCTTCGGGGGACATCGCCCGCCGATCTTGAGGGCCGCTTCACTTCCCTCATCACGGACACCACGTCCTTCGGGACAAAGGCGGTCAACAATGACGTCAACACTGGAGACCAGGTCGCAACAGGTCGATGTCGGTGACACCGCCCTGCACGTGTCCATCGCTGGCCAGGGCCTGCCTCTGGTCTGGCTGCACGGCAGCGGCCCCGGCGCGAGCGGACTTTCCAACTTCCAGACCAATCTGGAGGCCTTTCCGGACTTCCAGAACCTCGGCGTGGGTGGTGGTGGCGGCGAACTGGCCGCCGACGGGAATGCCTTTGGGCTGGCGCGCCTTGGGAATCGATGCTCATACCCTGCCTATCGACGCATGATTAGCGGTATGGGGAAAATAATTTCAGGACGGACCGCTTTCATCGCCGCCGCCATCGGCACAGCCGGGGTCTATCTCGGGGTCCGGCTCTGGTGGGATGCCTTCTGTGTTCTCTCGTGCACCCTCGTGGAGCAGAACGCCAGCGATGACGCTCAACTCCTGCTAGTCATCTCGTTCCTGCTGGTGCTCGGCGCGGTCGTCGTTGCCATCAAAGCGGTCCGCCAGCGGGTGGACCGGCGCTGGGCCGTCGCTGCCCTCTGGGTATCCGGGGTACCTCTGGCCTTCGGTCTGATTGCCGTCCCGTTATTCGTCGTGGTCCTCGGATCCTGAGCCTGTCACACGCCGGGGCCCGCAAAGATGGAGCCCCTATTTCTCCTGTTTCTTGACGGTCTCCAAGCTGCGGATGCGCTCCTGCGCGGTCGCCAGTTCCACACGGAGGCGCTGAGCCTCTGCTTCGGCGTGTTCGCGGCGCCCCTGCTCTATGTTCAGATCCTGGACCGCCTTCGCCGCTTCAGCGCCGGCTGCCTGCGCCTGGCTGGCCGCCTCGGCGGACTCAGCCTGGTACCGGTCGGCCGTCCGCTGGGCGTTGTCCCGGGACGTCTCCGTCTCCGTAAGCCTGGCCCTCAGTTCCGATGCCCCGGCTTCGGCTGCCACCCGTGCCTGCCGCGCCTCAGCTTCTGCGCTCCGGGCGACCGCTGTCTCCTGCCGCGCGGCCTCAATAGCCGTCCGGCCCTTTTCGAGGTCCGCTTTTTGCCGGTCCCGCTCTGCGATCAGGCGCTTGCGCTCATCTGCCATCGTCTCATTGCTTGCTTCCGCCTTGTCAGCGCGGGATCGCTGGGCGGTCAGGGCCTCGGCCGCAGCTGTTGCAGAGGCATCGGCCTGCTCCTGCGCCCTTGCGGCGACCCGCAGAGCCTCATCGCGCTGGGTTTCAAGTTGCTCCACGTCCTCGGCCATGGAGCTGCGCTCTGCCTCAGACTGCTGGAGCTTGGCCTGCCACCCGGACCGGGCCTGCTCAAATTCGCCCCGCGCAATGGTGAACGCCTCGCGCCACAGTGCGGCGAACCTTGCCTCGACGGCCGGCGGAGGATCCGGCACGAGGCCGGCACGGGCTTCGCGCTCATTCCAGATCCGGGCAGCCTCGACAGCAACGGCCATCCGCACTCCGGACCGGGCGCGGACAGCCCTGCCGGTTACGGGGGTTCCCTCCGCTGCCAGTGCCTCAGCGGCCTCGGCGGCACGTCGTTCCGCGGACTCCTGCTCGACCGGGCTCTCGCTCATCCTGGGCTCCTTCGGAGGGGTATCAATGGTATCAACGTTACCCGCTACCCGTGTTACCGGGGCCGCAGTCCGTGCACATGACGCAAGTATGACGCCGAGCATTCCCGGGTGTCATTGCCGGGGTTCGCCACTCGCTGGCGCCCGGGCCGGTGCGGCCGGGTCTGCAATGAGGTTCCCGGACCCTGAGAAACACAAATGGCCCCCGACGCGATGCCGGGGGCCATTCTCCGTGAATCCTACTTGGCGAGTGCCACCTTGTACTTCGTGTTGCCGAACAGTTCCATGAAAGCTTCAGCGAAGCGCTTCGGGAGACCGGCGACGCCCTTGGGCAGGTTGTTTGCGAGCTTCTGTGCGGAGGGGAACGCCACGCCCGGCCTGCCGCCCTCGGCGCACTTGGCGAGGACGATTGCCGCCTTGCGCCACAGGTCCCCGTCACCGGAGAGGCCCAGTGCCGTCACACCCTGCACGAGGGCGAACAGGCGGTCAGCACGTTCCTCTTTCCAGTTCACCTGCACGGTGCCGTCGATAACTTCCATCGGGTCGTGCAGGTCAGCGGAGGCCAGCCAGGAGAAGTATTCGGTGGCGGCACCCTCGCCGACGAGACCCTCGACGACCAGGAAAGCGGCTTCTTCGTCGTAGCGGTCCAGGTGGGACAGGACGCTGATCACGTTGGTCCAGGAGCGCGGGGACGGCCACGCGCCACCGGCCTTGACGGCGTCGGTGGGAACCGGCGGGGTCATGAACTTCGAGTTGATCTTCAGGAACGTGGTCACGGCGGCGGAGACAGCGGCCTTGCGGGAGACCGGGTCAGCGGCCAGCATGTCCGCCAGCGGAAGCGGCGTCGTGTTCTGGAAGCCGGTGCCGACGTTTTCGAGCCAGTTGGTCGAATCGAAAACCCATTTCAGGTGCATCATGCGGTTCGCCATCGGGGCCGGGAGGTCGTAGGCGTCCACCGCGGTGTCGATCGGGTTCATCAGGGCCACGATGGAGACGGAGTCGTTGAGCTTCGTGTCGCCGACGTAGCGTTCCTGCACGACGCGGAGCATGCCTTTCATCGTGGACGGGGCCGAGGTGTTGAACTCGTCGAGCAGGAGCAGACCCTTTTCGGCGCGGTTCAGGTTCTGCACCCACTGGAAGGACGAGTACTTGATCGCGCCCTCATCCTCGATCATCACGCCGAGGAAGTCGGTCGCTTCACGGTTCGAGCCGATCACGGTTTCGCAGTGACGGCCCCAGCCGGAGGTCGAGGATTCCATGGTGGCCGTCTTGCCCTGGCCGGGCTCACCGATAACACCGGTGGGGACGTTGGCCTGGACGCCAGCGGCAAGTGCGCGCTGGAACGGGGAGCCGGGGAATTTGTGGATCGAGGCCATGATGTTCTCCTAAGAGGTAGGTGGGCTGTTGCCCTTTGCTACCTCTCATGTGTGCGGAGTCCGGAAACCCTCTCACCGCCCGGCGATGCATTCAGTGGTGTGCCGTCCAGGCACCGGAGCGGCTGGCCGCCGGCGCTTGGGCACAGGCTGTCGGCGGCCAGGGCCCTGATCAGGCGCACAAAGGCAGGTCATCCCGGATCAGCTGGGCAGAAAATGTCAATGAGTCCGCGACCATTTGTCCAAGCTGCTTGCGGTTCGTATGGACAACCTTGATGAAGTCCTCAAGCGCACCACGTGCCTTAGCGACGTTTTTCTGGGTGAGCGCGCCGCCCAGTAGCGCGGCTGCTTCCTCCAACGGGGCGACCAGTTTGGCCTTGATCTTTTCGCTCACCTGACTCTCAAGGACGTCGTCATGGAGGGCAGAAATGGTCTGTACCGGGTCGAAGGTGGAGAGTTGGTAGGGCGCATCTCCGGGATCCAGCCGTGTCCGGACGTGATTAGCGTCGATGAACTCGACTACGGTCTGCTGAACGTCGGATGCATCGGCGTAGCTCGGGGATGCCGGCAGCGCCGTCGAATCGAACATGGTGCCTTGGAAATCGGCGAGCAGGAATCTGACGAGATTCAAGTCAAGGCCAAATAGCTTCTTGCCGGCAACCGCGGCGCCTGCAGCCCGGACGTCGATCGAGTCCTCGTCGGGGCCCGCGTTGTTGAAGACTGTGGCGCCGGTACCGTCTCCTGACATGGACGCGCACTCTTTTCCCACTTCGACGATAAACATCCTGAGCGGCCCGTAACTCTCATATGTTCCGTCGCCCGATGATCCGAATGGACCGCTTCCGGGAGCCAGGGCGAGGTCATACGAGTAGAGGATGCGCAATGGCGTGACAACGCTTCCTCCGACTTCGGTGGCATCGACCGTCGTTTTGAGCTCAAAGATTATCGAGGGTTCGGCATGTGCCGGGGTGCTGATCCCAAAGGCAAGAACAGTTGTGAGCGTGAAGATGGATGCTGCGATGGGTAGTTTGTGGGCCATGGTCGTCTCCGATGAGTTGTGGATCGGGAGCCGCACACCCAGTTCGAGGCTGAGGAGACCTGTGCGTTGAGTAACGGGCCGTAGCCCTGACAGCGGTCGTACCGCACAGCGTCACGCCGGACACCCGGCACGTCCGCACAGGTTATTGCCAGATCAGCGCTGGCGGCAAGGGCTTTTTGTCCGGTCCCATGGCCCGCGATCCCGTCGGCTTACGCGACACCGAGACGGCCATTCCCAACTGTGTACTGGCCGCCGCCGGCTATCTGTCGAACGGTGTTCTGGCTGGTCATGTTTCCCCAATGGCTTCTGAAAGAAACCATGCGTAGGCCTCAGTCGCGGGCTGCCGGCTCGTGACGATTGCCGGCGTACTTGGATGCACCCTGGCGGGTCCGGACTGGTCCGGTCACGGGCCCTTCCGCTCCGAACTGCTTCAGATAGCGGTACATGGTTGCCTTGGACCAATTCACCGCTTCCGCCGCGTCCATCGACGACATCCCCTCTGACATCATCTGTCGGCACAGCCGCACCTTGTTCTCCACCGTTTCCGCTTTGGGCGCCGGCTTGCCGAACCGGACGCCCCGGGCCTTCGCAGCCATCACCCCGGCCCTGACTCTTTCGTTGATCAGCTCGCGCTCGTACTCGGCAAGGCTGGCGAACAAGGCCAGTTGAAGCCGTCCGTGGGCCGTAGAAGGGTCCACCCCGTCCATGATCGAATGCAGCCTGATGCCGCGGGAAGTGATGTCGTTGACCGTGTTGATGACATCGACCAGGGACCGGCCGAGACGATCGATTCTCCAGCAGAAGATCTCGTCCCCGTCGCGGGCGTAGTCCAGGAGCTTGGCCATCTGGGGCCGTTCGCGTGCCGACTTCGCTCCGGACATCTCGTCGAGGAAAATCTTGTCCTCAGCAACCCCCGCCGCGATGAGAGCCTCAACCTGCATGGCTGCGTTCTGGTCACTGGTGCTGATCCGCGCGTACCCAAGTTTCATGCGTTCCCCCGCTCTGTCTCGTCTCGTAAGTCCTTAAGGAGTTTCAAGACGACCCGATGAGACAGACTGTACGAGACAGCTGTGACACTGAAACGGCGGTAAATCAGGTCCCAGGCGAGATTCCCCCTTAACTAGAGTTCCTGAGACGGATACGCCGAGTGCGAATGCCCGCGGTGCCAGCGCCGGGAACAGGTAAATTCTTGATATGTGGGACAGGGATCAAGGGCAGGATCGGTACAACCGGTACTCCGATTTTCGCCAGGCGACTCGGCGGCATGCTCCATCTGAGTTGATTCCCGAGATTGCCGCTCGTGCCGCAGAGCAAACCTACGAGACGGACTTCGAAAAGTGGGCTAGTGGCATTCCGCCTTGGGCTTACGCGGCGATGGCCCGCGACTGCATGGTTCATAGCGATGAACGACGGCACCGGCCAGTGACTGAGGAAGCCATAAAGCATATGTGCAACCTTTTCGTGAACTCCCACGAACCGGATCAGGAACTGCAGGATATTTTCCGAATGATGTCCGGCTACGTCTACGAACAGGCCGTGTACCAAAAGTCCCTCAAGCACGAGACGGCGCGTGCCTATCTCCTGTTCACGAAGACTGAAGTTCAGCCTCGCTACAACGTTCCAGATGCTCGGGACTGGGCTGCCTACATAGGCGTTCCCCTTAAGACTGCTATGACTGCATCGTTCATGCTCGCTGCTCTTACTGCCACACACGCAGGTACTTTTGATCCTCAGTTCCCGCTATCGGATGACTATCGGCCGATGGAGGGTCTGGTGCCGGGGAGAGATTTTCGGCATGTGCTGGATCTTCTGACTACGACCGTCCCTCAGGCCAAGGTGAGAAGTAGCGAGGTTCGTCTTTTACCTCCCCCGCTCCACAGGTATGCGTTCAATCCCCTTGTGGAGCGGCCGTTCGTTGCGTTGGACGAGGGGTTACGATATGCACCGCAGCCAAAGTTCATCAGCACCTCCTTTTCTGTTGAAAACCTCTACTACCGTGGAGTGGCTCAGTGGGGGCAGTCATTTGGCCCGGCTTTCGGCGCTAGGGTTGAGTCGTACACGGGGATGCAGCTTAGGCACACTGGCCACCATGAAGTGCATCCAGAATTCTCATGGACCAAGCCTCGTTCCGGACGAATGCTCTCCTCCGACTGGTTCCTCATAACTCCGGCCGCTACGGTACTCATCGAGTGTAAATCCGCCCGCATGAGTCTTGAAGCCAAGGCTGGGACCGAAGCGGCAGATACCTTGCTGGAGCGATACATTGGCCGCGCCTATGGGCAGCTTGCTAAGAATGCTGCAGAAATCCGCGCGGGAAACCCCTCCTTTGCACATATCCCCTCTGATCGGCCACTAATAGGGCTTGTCGTGACTGCGGAACCCATGTTCGGGGCAAATCATATTGACATGAGGGAACGGTTCGGCTCCCCTGATCTTCCTGTTCTGACCGCTGCACTCGAAGACATCGAACTCATAGCTGCGCTCTCTCCTGAAGTAGTGGGCACAGCGTTGCTGAAAATAGTCGTTGACCCGGAACTGGCGACGTGGAGTCTAAGGCAGTCGGTTATAGAAACGGTTGGGAGAAATCGCATACCGAAGAACGAGCTGATTGAGCGCACCTTCGAAGAGCTCACACCGTTCACCGCATATCGACGTCAACACCCTCCCGGCGCATCCTTCGGTATGTTTCCCGCGTTCTGATTGCCTGCTGTGCCACGCTCATCCCTCAAGCTTTACGCTGCCGCTTTTAGGCGAAATCTGATCAAGGTCCTCCGGCCCAACCATCTTCCAGCCATGCGTAACATCTGCCCCTCGCGGCCGCGCTACTTGCACCTCACTGAGCCGTGCAGTTTGATCACTGCATGGCAAGCGAATGGGTTTACGACCTGCGGGGCAAGGAAGTTGTCTTCACCGGAAAGATCGAAGACTACAGCGAAGCGGAGCTGACGGAGATCGCCCTGAAGATGGGCGCCAGCCGGGTGAAGGACTGGGTCAACAAGTCCAGCACCGACGTCCTGGTCCGCGGCTGGAGCCCCCACTGGAAGTACGGGAACTTCGGCACGAAGGAAAAGCAGACCGCGGAGATGCAACGGGCCGGCCACCATATCCAGATCATCGACACGGAGGGCTTCCTTGGGCTCCGTTCCAGCCTCCCTGCCCCGGCTCTAAAGCCCAACGTCGCCGATGCACCAGCGCGGGCGAACGCAGCGGAAGGTGGGCTGGCAGGCGCCCCATACCGGGCAGGTACTTTCGCCGGCGGGCTTCAGGGAGACGGCGAGCACTACCGTGATCCGGACATCATGGAACGGGGGCTCAAAGCCCACTCGGCAACACAGGACGCGCTGGCAAAACTGCTGGGCATGCATGGGTTCACACCGCTGTCCCCATTCGACAGGAGGTGCAACTTCGATTTGGCATGGAAGCTCGGCGATGGCACGGTCGGTGTCGCAGAGGTCAAAAGCAACACAGAGGGGAACGAAGCCTTCCAAATCCGGCATGGCCTAGGACAGGTGCTGGACTACGGCCACCGGATGAAGGGCCGCGGCTTCCGTCCGAAGCTCTTTCTCGTCCTCGAACGGAAACCCTGGGACGCAAGCCATTGGAAACCACTCTGCGCTGAAAACGATGTGGCCCTGACGTGGGGTCCCTTCTTCCCCGGAATTACGTGAGCTTGAGTCGGACAGTGCCTCGGAATCCTGGGCATGGGGAGCCGCCTGCGAACGCACGGCAACGACGGCGGCCGTATGGCGCTTGGTCAGCCTGGGGTCGCGCCAAGGTGTGCATACTTTTGGAATCGGCAGCTACTCGAAGAGCTCGATGCGCGGTGCGCCCTGAACGCCTCCGCGATGGAGGGCTTCCTTTAGATCGTCTCGGTCGATAAACGCTCTGGCGGTGTCCACATTGTCGAAATGATGGATGACCAGGACATTATTCGGATCATCGGCCATCCGGTGCACCGACTCCTGGGTCACCCCGCCCTCTTTCTGCATGTCGGCGACGGAATCGTAGACTTTGCGCCAGGCGTCGTAATCGGCGACACGGTGAAGGATGGTTGCAACGGCCATGGTGCTTCTCCTTTGAAGCGTGCCGCGCTGTTCCTTCTGGGACTGTGAACGTCATAGACCCCTGATCTTCGAAGGCGCGCGCACAACTGTCTGTGGCGCCCCAGAATTGGACCGCCTACTCGCTGTGTTACTCCCGGCCTGGCAGGTTGTCAATGGCATCAGCCATCACCGTCCATCGTCGGCGGACGAGCTGACTTTCAGTTCACAGCAGATTTCCAACCGGGTTCCGGCTTGCGGAGCATAGCCAACCCTCGTGCCAACAGACAGGCGTTCTGTTGGCATTTTTCCTCCGGCGCCTAGATGAACGTCCGGACTGAAGGCGTGTTCATGCCCGCCGCCGGCGGGTTGATGAGCTCGTAACCGAGTGACATTCGTCCAGTATCTGCCCCCTGCGCCCTCCGCAGAAATCTCCCCTACGCCTCCTACAGGCAGCAGAAGCTTTTCGGGTCGTCGGCGCCCAGCAGGTCGTGATGGAAGACGATGGCGTCTACCGGCCGGGTGTCCACGAACAGGACCCCGGACGTCCGGGAGTGCACCACCGTGTACCGGGTCAGGTCTTCCACCCAGGAATGGATCCCGGTGTACTCCTCGACGAACAACCCATCACCGAGCAGCCCCCGCCGCTCGAGCAGGTCATAGACAACATTCCAAGCGAAATCCATCAGTTCGTGGATGGCTGCCTCGACAGTTGGAGCCGTCATAAATCCATGGTGCTCCCGAGCACTGACAGTCTTGCGGACCCGCGGCGGGCGTGTCCCGGAGGTGGCGATCGGCGGGTACTGGTCAACGAAAATCTCCCCGCCAGGACGCGGAATACTGCCGGCCGTCGGCTCGTGCATCAGCCATCCGTCAACGAAGCTGACTACTCGCTATCAGACTCCGAATCATCCTTGAGCTCACCGGCGGCAATCCGTTCGGCGGTGCGCCGGTAGGCCTCGGTGATGAAGTCTTCAATGTCGCTGGCCCCGATGCGCCAGATGCCCCTTCCGCCGACCTGGATTCCGCGAAGCTCCCCTGTTCTGAGCAGGGCCCGGATCTGGTTCTGGTTCACATTCAGCTCTTCGGCCGCCTGGGCAATGGTCAGGAAGCGCAGCTTCTGGGGTTCGTCGGTCACCGGACCATCCTATGTGTGGCCGGGTCGCTCCGGCCGTAAGCCTGACGTGCACATACACTTTCGATCATGCGCGTCTTCGACACCACACTCGACTACAAAACGGACACCCCTTCGACGACCAAACCCGACGCCGACAGGGACAGCCAGACGCTCCGGGCGGACCATGAACTGTTGTGGAGCAAGAAGCTGCCCTTGTCCGAGAAGATTTTCGCCCCGAAGGTGACAACCCGCCGGAGCGAGTACCTCATCTTCACGGATGCCGATAATAAGAGGCATTGCTATGGCAGCGATGCCATCACCAGCTCCTACACCGATTGGGTGGAGGCGAAGAAGCCGAGGTCGAAGGCTCTGGTCGACGCCATCGCCGGGCTGAGTGACGAGCAGAAGCTCCGCTACCTGAGTCCTCAGTACACTATCGGCAGTGCGATGATCTGGCCGGTCCGAAAGGCGGACTTCTGGACCAGGGAAGGTCCGGGGGTGAGCTCGTGGAGTCCCTCACGGCGCTGGTCGAGGATTACCGGCCTGTTGCCGAGTCAGGCCGACTCTTGCTCACCATCAGGGTCCGCCGTGGATTCGATGATCGTCCCCAGTCCCTGAAGGAACATCCTGCGGCCGTTGCCGCCGTCCGTCCAAAGCCAGATGATCGAGAAGTCCTCCGTGGCGGCATCCACGACGCCGGTGCCTTTGACCGACCCTTCAGCGAAGCGGACGTGCTCACCAATGCTGAACCGGGGATGCCTCACCCGATTCCTGGTCCTGCGAGGTGTGGTGTCCTGGGTGGTTGTTGACATAAGTGTCCTTCGGTCGCGGATGGTCTCTGCCAGCTCATAAAGACCCTGCCCGCTGCTCCCAGGTCACGCGACGTGCACGTGGTACCTCCAGCATATCGGCTGGACGGCGCACCGCCCTGCAGGCCCGCGGATGTACGTGACTGTCAGCAGCTTCCGGCGGAGCAGCCCGGCTGGTGGATACGCTCCCGCCCGACTACCTGCTCAACCGCATCGACGGCGGCGCGGTGACCGGAATGCGCGGGATGTTCGTCTCCACTGAGATGAAACGCCGACAGCTTACTACTGACTCCTGCTAAAACGAGTCTCAGTCGAGCAGGAATTCGCACCAGAGCGGGTAGTGGTCCGAGATCCGCCAGGACACGTCGCTGCGGGTGAGTCCCGGGAAAACGTGCGGGATGAAGTCGAAGGAACCGGCCCGCTGCGCGTAGGTCAGACCCCGGAGCAGGGAGGTGCCATCGGGTTTGGAGAACCATGCCAGCTGGTCGTAGAAGTGTCGGGTCTTATCGTCGTCGAAGATGGTCCGCGGGACCGCATTCAGTTCGGTCGGCGGCCACAGACCTGTGGAGATGAACGCTTCGTAGAGCGGGTCGCCGATCCGGTCCAGGTTGAAGTCACCGAGGACGATGAGGTTGGAGTTCCAGTCGTTGGGCCGGACGGCCCAGCCATGCATCCACTGGGCGAACGCGGTGATTTCCGGCAGGCGCTCGGCGGGTTTCTTGCCCCAGAGGACGTGGACGGACGCGAGGGTGAATTCCACCCCGGCGCGGGAGAAGCTGGCCGTGAACGGGGTGCGCGCGAACTGGCGCTGGGGATCATCCCCTATCGGGGGCAGCACGATCTCCCCGACCAGGCCCGAGGGCTGGACCCGGGTGCTGTCGTACAGGAACGCGAGGCGTTCACCGTTGCCGGCGGCGCCTTCGGTGGCGTCCGAGATGATGACCTGCCAGTGCGGGCCAAGGGTCGCCAGGAGCCGCTTCAGGGCCACCGGGTTCCGGCGGGACTCCTGGACGGCGACGACGTCGAACCGGGAAATCACCGTGGCCAGGCAGGCGATGGCGTGCCAGTCCCGTCTTGGCGAGTCGTTTGGCCCGGCCAGCCACTTCGCGGTCAGGTCGCCCAGGGCACGGATGTTCCAGGTCCCGACCAGGAGGTTCGACTCGGTCCGGGCGGGGATAACGGCGGCCAGGGCTGCCTTGAGGCGGTCCAGGTCTTCGGTTACTGCCGCCGGCGGCTGCTCAGTCATGCCTCCATGCAAGCAGAAGGACAGCGTGATGCAAGCAGGCGCACCGGACCCGACTGCCAGCCCGAGGAGGAACCCTGACAGCGGCAAGGGCAAAGGCACGGGCGAAAAAGCACGAGCCCCGCAAAGGGCCCATCCCTGACGGGTTTGCAGCACGACCTCCTCCCCGCGTCTGCGTAACGGGGTGTTCTCTTGTTCGGCCCTGCTCCGTCGTTCATGGTTCACCCGTTCCCCGTACCGTCGGTCCGGGGCGACTGCCGGCGCAAGGCCCAGGTTGGCAAATTGGCCCCCATGAACGGTAAGGAACCACGAATGCGCACCCGCAAACAACTTTTCATCCCGGTTTTGGCTGCCACTTTGGCTCTTGGCGCGGCCGCTACCGCGCTGTCCCTGTCCCCGGCCACGGCGGCCCCTGCGACCGGCGAAGGTAAGCCTCTCTTTGAGTTCGGTGTCGTCGCCGACGCCCAGTACTGCGACTGCGACACCAAAGGAACCCGCGACTACCGTGGATCTCTGCAAAAGCTGTCCGAGGCGGCCACGACATTCAACAAAGAAGGCGTGGCCTTCACCATCCAGACCGGTGACCTCATCGACAAGAACAAGGAGAGCTTCGACAAGATCCTTCCTGTCTGGGAGCAGATCCAAGGTCCACGGCACCACTTGCTGGGCAACCACGACTTCCCCGTGTACACCGACGAAGTCGAGAACATTCTGGGGATGCCCAATCAGTACTACGACTTCAGCCGGGACGGCTTCCGGTTCGTTGCCCTCGACACCAACGACATCAGCACGTACGCGAACGCTCCTGAGTCCCCCAAGCATGAACTGGCGGAGACCATCCTGGCCTCGAAGACGTGGGAGGGTGACAGCAACGCCCAGTCCTGGAACGGCGGGGTCGGTGAGGAGCAGATGCGCTGGTTCGAGAGCGTGCTCACCGACGCAGAAGCAAAGGGCGAAAAGACCGTGGTCCTGGGCCACATGCCGGTTGCTCCCGTGAACGAACACAACGCCTGGAACGACTCGGCCATCATCGCCACCATGGAGAAGCACCAGAGCGTTGTTGCCTACCTGAACGGTCACAACCACGTGGGCAATTACGAACTGCGCAACGGCATCCACTACGTGAACCTTGAGGGCATGGTGGAGCAGGGCTCCAACGCCTACTCAGTGGTCAAAGTCCACGAAGACCGTCTTGTCATCGACGGTTACGGCCGCGAGCCCGACCGCCAGCTGAAGTTCGCCTCCAAGTAGGCCACGCTCGGACAACTCCGACATTCGCGTGAAAGCGGGGACGGGCCATGTGCTCGGCCCCGCTTTCATCCCCGGACTTTTCTACCGGATGGGAATTTCCCAATTTCTAAATCCGGCCTGCAGGTCCTGGCCGGGGCGACCACGAGTTGGAGCTGCTGTCTGTATCCGCTTGCATAACGGCGTATCCAGAAATCTGGATTCGCCGGTATGAAGGGCTCTAGGCTGGCGCAGCTTGCCGGTTCCTGCCTTGGTAGAGACGGCGGTAGCTTGAGGGTGTGGTGTTGAATTTCCGGGTGAAGTGGAGCCGGAAATTTGCTGTCGTTCCCAGTCCCGTCCTTGACGCAACCGCCTGCACTGTAAGGTCAGTGGTTTCCAGGAGCCGGCATGCTTCGGCTATGCGTTGATCGTTCAGCCACCTTAAAGGTGTCATCCCCGCTTCGGCCGTAAATTTCCGTGCGAAGCTCCTAGGTGCCCACCCGGCATGGGCGGCCATCTCGTTCATTGTGAGCGGTTCAGCCAGGTTCTGCCTGGCCCAGGCGCAGGTGTCGGCGAAGAGGGCCATTGGTGCGGCGACCGCACGGTCCATGAACTGGACCTGGCCTCCTTCCCGGTGCGGGGCCACGACCATCCTTCGTGCAATGCTGTTGGCCGCCTCGGTTCCATAGTCCTTGCGGACCAGGTGCAGGCATAGGTCTATGCCTGCCGCGACCCCGGCGCTGGTGCTGACGCTGCCTTGGTCTATGTACAGGACGTCTGCGTCGACGGTGACGGCCGGGTACAGGGTTTGAAGGCGTTCGGCGTTCTTCCAGTGGGTGGTTGCCCGCTTGCCGTCCAAGAGACCCGCCGCAGCGAGAGCGAAGGCGCCTGTGCACACCGACACCACGCGGGCTCCGTTGGCCGCTGCCTGACGCAGAGCCTCGCAGACTTCTGCGGGCGGATCGTTGAGCGGTGCGTAGCCGGGCACCACGACCGTATCCGCGGACAGGAGGGCGTCCAAACCATCCCGGGCCTGGATGGAATACCCGGAGGTTGTCGGCACCAGGCCAGGTTGGGCTGCGCAGACCCGAAAGGAGTACCGTCCCCGTTCATCTTCGTGACCGAAAACCTGCGCAGGAATGGCAAGGTCAAAAGCGACCACTTCCGGCAGTGCCAGGGCGACGACTCGGTGCATAGGGCCCACTGTAGCCACCCAGGCACCGGAGGGGCAGGATCCTTTCCATACAGGGCATTTTTGCCCCGCATTTCCGCTGCCGGTGAATGACAGCATGGGCGCATGACAAACTTTCCGGCGGTGCAGGAATTGACGGCTACCACTCCCACGGGCCCCACATCCAAGGGCCAGGACCGTCCGCCCGGCGCTGGTCCTTCACCGAAGGGACACCCGGGTTGGGCAGTGGCAGGCTCTTTGGTTACCGGGGTCCTCGCTGCACTACTGCTGGCCGCCGCCCCGTTCATTCCGGCAACCGAAAGCGGCGTGACCGGCGCCATCCTGCTGGGGCTTGCCTCGGGGTGGGCCATGGTGGCGGTGTTGTCGGTGCGGTTCACGGATCAACCACAGAGATGGGCCGTGGCTCCAGCGCTTTTCCTGGGCCTGGGCGGATTCCTGCTGGTGGCGTTCGGTTCCCCAATGCACGAGACGCTCACGTGGGTATGGCCTCCCGCCTTGCTGGTGTTAGCGGTTTGGATGGCGGCCAGGGCTCATCGGCAGCTTCGAAGCCGGAGCGGGCGCGTGCTGCTCTACCCGGTGATCGCGATGCTGGGTCTGGCTTCGCTGGGCAGCGGCTACGAAACGGTGCGCGAAGCGGTGGATGCAGGGGCATCTCCGGCGCAGGGCCAGCTGATCGACGTCGGCGGACACCGCCTCTACGTGAACTGCACCGGTTCCGGCAGCCCTACTGTCGTGATCGAACCCGGCGCAGGCCTAATGTCGTCTGACCTCGCATTCATCGCACCGCTTGTTGCCCGTGACACCCGGGTGTGCGTCTACGACCGGGCCGGACGTGGGTGGAGCGAACCGGCGAACACCGTTCAGGACGGCGCCCAGATAGCGACAGATCTCCACAAATTGCTGCAGCGCGGGAACGTTCCGGGACCATATGTCCTGGCCGGCCACTCATTCGGGGGCCTCTACGCACTGACTTTCGCTGACCGCTACCCCGAGGATGTGGCCGGATTGGTCCTGGTGGACTCGACCGTCCCGGCAACAGACCCGGCAACAGAATCAGCACATCCCACAGGTTCCGACTCCGAGGACACG
This sequence comes from Pseudarthrobacter sp. HLT1-3, assembly GCF_059383535.1. Taxonomy (NCBI): domain Bacteria; kingdom Bacillati; phylum Actinomycetota; class Actinomycetes; order Micrococcales; family Micrococcaceae; genus Pseudarthrobacter; species Pseudarthrobacter sp. HLT1-3. Next base: position 63,933 of record NZ_JBWZCJ010000021.1, read on the forward strand.
AAGAGCCGTGTCTCCGCGTTCGTCTCGGCCGCAGCGCGACTGGGGCTCGGCAGGTTGTTGGGTGTGACACCAAGCCACCTGCGGAGCACGATGGACGAGTACATCCAAGCGGGTTCCTCGGCTCAGCAGGCTGCGGCCCTGAGGAACTTCGCCGACAAGCCGCTGGTCGTTCTGACAGCAGGCAGTGGGAGCCAGCCTGGCTGGGACGCCTCGCAGGAAGCCCTGGCCTCACTCTCAGCCAACAGCCTGCACCGCGTCGTCGACGGGGCCACCCATGCATCACTTGTCACCGACCAAGAGGATGCGGCCGCAACCGCGCGGGGGATCCTCGACGTCGTCTCCGCCGTGCGGACTGCCAGCCCGCTCAAACCGTAGGACGGAGGAAGCCGGTGACTCCCTCATCGAGCCGAAAGCGGCACCTCTTTGAGAGGTTGGCGGGGACTCCAGACATCCCGCACCCGCTGAATGCTCATAGAATGACGCCCATGGACACCATCACCCCGGAATACGCCCGGCTCCGCACCGCCATCACCGAGCGCCTGAACGCCCACGACCTGCTTGGTGTTCTGCCCCACGGGGCACCCGAGGACGAGTACGACTCCGAGATGGAAGACTTCGCGGCGCTGATTGCCGCCGGCACTCCCATCACTCCGGAGGTCGTCGCCACGGTCTGGCACAAATGGTTCGGGGACAGCTTCGGGGAGGCCGAGCCGCCGACCGCCGGAATGGTGGCCCTGGCCGCTGACCTGCAGGCGCTGGAGAAGTAACCGGCATGTCATCAGGTTCGATGGGACGTTCCGGTGTATTGGCCAGCGCGATGTCGGCCGCCATCCGCGCCCATATGGGACGGCAGCACTTGTCCGGCAACCGGCTGGCCGCGATGGCCGGCGTGTCCCAGAATTACATGGCGAAGCGGCTGCGCGACGATGCCCCGCTCACGCTGGATGACGTCGAGGTAATCTCGGCGGCCCTGGGTGTCCCGGTGCTGGAGCTGTTCAACGAGACGGCCCAGCTGGCCGCAAAGCGCCGCCTTGTTATTATCCGCGATAACAACTGAATTTCGTTAGAACCGAATAGCCGGGCAGCTACGACCAGCCGGGCGAGGCCGGGCTCTCCGCGACCCTCACATCCGGCCTCAGCGGAGTGCGCCGCACGTAGAATCCGTGAGACCGACGCGGTTACGCCAGTGCCCGGGAGCCCACTAAGCAAGTGCGCTCTGCCTCTCTCGTCGGCGCCGGCTCCCTCGCGGGCCTGATCGATCTTCAGGCCCCTGGCTTGGACTGGGATTCAGGGAGCAGGCCGAGCTGTCCCAGGAACTCCATCTGGTCAAAGTAGAACTTGTGCTGGGTAATCAGGCCGTCCTCGACGTGTGCAATGTCGCAACTTCTCACCCTGATGCTTTTGCCCGTCGGAGGCAGGCTCTCCCCGGACGGCAAGGCCAGCGGTCCGGTGTTCGTTCCGGTGACAAAGCCATCATCAATCGCCACATTTCCAGCCTCATACTTCTGCACATACTCATAGCCAACGTCAGGGAATGATTCCCCAAATTGCGACAGGTAGTTGCTAATTGCTTCCGGTCCGACGATCTCGCCCTGATCGGGAGTAACAGCCACCGCATCAGCGGCATAGCACGCAGCCTGCGTGTCTTTATCTTTCGCCGTCATGGCCATGGTTAAGCGGTCCATTACCTCGCGTGCCTGTCCCATTTTTCGACCTCCCTCTAAGGCGGCCTCACGGAAGGGCGGGCCGCTCCATGGCTGGGCGCCTGTTCAAACAGAAGCCGATTCAAGTACACGCCCGGGTAGGAAGGAGTGTCAATGACTGCCGGAGTGAGCAAATGCAGTGCACTTCTACCGGTCTGCCTCCCTGAGTTTGGAGGTGACACTGCCGGGCGTCGAGGCTCGCCAACGCGCCGGTACAAGTCGCCCGGGACATGCCGACGTCACGGGCCACCTGGGTTGCCGGCGTCGACCAGGCGGTGGGCGCACTTGTTTTGGCTGTCGTGGAACTGCCCCCGGCGCCAGTCGATACCGGTGTGCTCTAGGCAAAAGGGGCGATGGGGTCTATATATCATCACGTCAGCTCAGTGCGTTGCCAGCCCTCCTATACGGGTGCTAGCAGCTGCAATTCGCCCGCATCCGAGCGTTCCGACGCCGCCTGACAGCCCGCGGTTGCCGGAGCGTAACCACGACAACAAGCAGTACCAACCATAGGAGGTTAAGATGCCGGGCTTAGTTCGCAAAAACCTCGATTCACCCGAGGAGACGCGCCCCTTTGAAGGTGGCACGGGCCAACTTCAACTCGTCAATCTGGAACAGGGCGGCGTGGGCCGTGCCACCTTCCTGCCCGGATGGCGCTGGTCCGAGCACGTAAAACCGATCGCCAAGACGGAGAGCTGTCAGGCCTCGCACATGGGGTACTTCATCTCCGGTCGCATGAAGGTCGTCATGAACGACGGCGAAGAAATGGAGTATGGGCCGGGTGATTTCGCCATCATGGCCCCCGGACACGACGCCTGGGTATTGGGAGACGAACCCTGTGTTGTGATCGACTGGCAGGGATTCGCCGACTACGCCAAACCCTGACCCCGGCACCGCCACGGCTTCTCACCGCTCTGGCAGCGACCTCGGTGATCCCCCACGGCTCCCGACCCCAGGCATTGGGACCTGGACAGCGCTGGCCGTCCCTGCCGCTGCGCCGCGGCGGGGATGGTCAGGGCAGCCCGCGCCCGCTGGCTATGGAGCCACTCGGGGACAGTAGTTCCACCAGCATGGCACTCAGCGCTGCGGGGACCAGGATGAGCCCCGCCAGGTGAGCGTAGAGCCCGCCAGGCATCTCCACGGACAAACCACCCACGACCACTGCCGCCAACGCCGTCAGGATCGAGGTCCCGTTGCGGCCAAGTATCGGTGGCCGCGACGGACTACTTTCGCGACTTACATCGCCTTGTCACCCGATGGCGAGGGCCTCTTCCAGTCCGTTCAGGATCAGGTCGAGTCCGTACTCGAATTCCTCCCCGTAGTCGTAGCCGGGCTTCATGACGTGGTCGGTGACGAACTCTGCCAGGTTCGGGTAGTCGTTGGCGGGGAACGGCTCGAACATGTCCTGGGCCATCGCCGCCATTTCGTCCGTGGTCTCGAACGGGATGTTCATCTTCGTCAGGGCGTATCCGTAGATGTACCCGTCCAGGATCGAGTACGCGTGGGCCACCATCGCGATGTCGAAGCCTGCTGAGCGTAGTTTGCCGATGACGGCGTCATGATGGCGCAGATTTGCCGGCCCGGGCCGTCTCCGGGACTCCATCAGGCCGATGGCCCAGCGGTGGCGTGCGAGGACATCGCGAAGCGAAAGTGCCCGGTCCCGCATGGCTGTCTTCCAGTCCGCGCCGCCCAGGGGAAGAGCAATTTCGCTGAACAGAACATCGATCATCGCATCGATAAGGTCGTCCCGGTTCGAGATGTGGCGGTACAGGGCCATGGGAGCGACCTGCAGCACCCCGGCGACCTGCCTCATGGTCAGTGCGTCCAGCCCGGCTGAATCTGCATGCTCAATCGCCGCATGAACGACCCGCTGCCGGCTAAGGGCCGGGCGCGGATCCTCATGCTTCATCGCTGTTGTGGACATTGGCGCTCCTTTTCTTGTGGACAGTCAAAAATAACCCTTTGACCAACTGTGTACATTGTACGCGCTTACAGATACATTGTACGCATGGCGTGGCAACGTCCACGTTCTCCACTCGAAAGGAACGGTCATGAAATCTCCAGCCGGAATATTCGCTGAGCAGCCTCCGGGGGTCGCGCCGGCCTCACCCAAGCGACTGGCCAGAATCGCTGGTGTCTTCTACCTCGTCGTGGGTATCACCGGAGGCTTCTCTGAAGGCTTCGTTGATCCCTCCCTGTATGTCGCCGGTGACGCGGCCGCCACGTCCGCGAACGTAGTGGCCAACGAGGGGCTCATGCGCCTTGGCGTCATCGCCCACCTCACGGATGCCGTGTTCTTCCTGCTCACCGCGGTGACGCTCTCCCTGTTGCTGAAGCACGTCAGCAAGCACGCGGCCCGCCTCATGGTGGTGCCAGTTTTTATCGCCGCCGGCATCATCTCCATCAGCGCCGTCTTCACGTTCGTGGCGATGCAGGTTGCGACGGACAGTTCCTACACGACCGCGTTCGGGCCCCTTGGATCGAGCGCGCTCGTGCTGCTCCTGCTGGAAATCCAGCACTTTACCGTTCTCGCCGCCCAGGTCTTCTTCGGCCTCTGGCTGGCCCCGTTGGGGTACCTGGCCTACAAGTCACGGCTATTCCCCAAGGCACTCGGCATCACGCTGATGCTCGCCACGGTCAGCTACCTGGCTCACGTCGTCGTCGCGTTCCTGCTCCCCGGACTCGCTGAGCAGATCCACGGCTACCTGGGGATCGTGCCCGTCATCGCAGAGGTTTGGATGCTCCTGTACCTGCTCATCGTGGGCGTACGCTCTCCGCGCACCACAGACCGGACGCCCGCCGTGGAACCGGAACCGGTCCCCGCCTCGAATTAGAGCGCCATAGCCTGGCAGTCCACCGGACCGTAGTTCCCACCGACGATTGCCAGGGCATATCCGTTTGATCCAGGGCCCCGAGTCGTGCCGGCACCTCAGCCGGGGATCGACCGTCACACCCCAAAAACCAGGAGAACAGCATGCAGGCAATCACCAGCCGCACCTATGGCGAACCATCGGTCATCCACATCGAAGAACTACCCGCCCCTGTCCCGAAAAGCGGTGACCTACTGATCCGCAACCATGCAACGGTCGTCTCAGGGGCGGAATCCACCGCACGCAGCGGCGAGGACCCCTTCGCACGGCTCTACTTCGGCCTGACACGGCCGCGCTTTCCCATCCTGGGGACCAGCTTCGCCGGTGAAGTCCAGGCGATGGGCAGCGCCGTGACCAAGTACCGCGTGGGCGATCAGGTCATGGGATCGGTTGGACCCACCCTCGGCGCCCATGCCGAGTACGTCACGACATCCGAGGACGGCATCGTCGCGTTGAAGCCCGCCGGCCTGTTGTGGACGGACGCCGTCGCAATCCTTGATGGCTCCCTCACGGCGCTGCCCTTCCTCAGGGACGCCGCGGCCCTGAAGGCCGGACAGTCCATCCTGATCAACGGTGCCTCCGGCGCGGTCGGTACAGCGGCCGTCCAGCTCGCCAAGCATCTCGGGGCAGTTATCACCGCCGTCTGCAGCACCGCGAACGTTGAACTGGTGAAATCCCTCGGTGCCGACCACGTCATCGACTACACAACGGAGGACTTCACCGAGATCGGTCAGGACTACGACGTGGTCTTTGATGCGGTCGGCAAGAGGTCCTACACCCGCTGCCGGAAGCTCCTGAAAGCAGGCGGCGTCTACCTGACCACGGTGCCCTCCCTACCGATCCTGATCTGGACGCTTTGGACTGCCCTATTTGGGAAGACCAGGGCAGGCATCGTGTTCACCGGACTTCGGAAGCCCGCGGCCATGGCCGCCGATGTGGCGTTTATGGGCGACCTGGTGACGGCGGGGCACTACCTCCCGGTCATCGACAAAACCTATGGCCTGACCGAAGCCGCGTCCGCGCACGCCCACGTCGAGACAGGGCACAAAAAGGGCAGCGTCGTCATCTCCCTGACGGCTCCCAGCGAGCAGTCGGCCCCCGCGGCAGGGCGGAAGTTCTCTTGGCAGCGCACACACCCAGCGGTACACAGACCAGTTAGGGGAACGCCATGACAACCATCAACAAGCACCGCCCCGCCAGCAGCGCCGGAAAGGCTGCCGCGGTCCTCCTCACAGCCGTCGCCGGTTTCCAAGCGATGCTGGCCGCCGGCGCCCCCTGGGGAGAGGCTGCGTACGGAGGCGCAAATTCCGGTGTCCTCCCTGAAACCCTGCGTGCGAGCAGTGCGGTCGCCTCCACGGTGTACCTTGCGCTGGCCGCCATAGCCGGTACCCGGTGGGCACCTACTCTGATCCGCAAGCGCTTCCTGTACGGAGCGGCCGCTCTGATGGCCGCCGGAGTAGTCATGAACGTCGCGTCCCCTTCATTTATCGAACGCATCATCTGGACGCCAGTGACCATAGCGCTGGTGATGACGCTCTGGCGGGCAGCCCGGCTGGATTCGTCAACCGTCAGTCCAGAACCCTCAACACCCCTATCCCAGCACGCCTAACCCACTAAGACGCGCTGAACTCCAGTGGCCACCGACAGAGAAAGAGGAAGACCCGATGACTCCGCCCACTGAAAAACCGCAGCACACCCCAACAACTGGGAGGAATGTCGTCCTTTTCGGAGCAACCGGATTCATCGGGCGCTGGACAACCAAAGAACTGCTGGACCAGGGAGCAGTCGTTACTGCCGGGCTGCGGGACGCCAGGGTGGCCGACGAACTCATCGGCTGGTTCCGTGACCGCGGAACCAGTACCCATAACTTCCGGTTCGTGCCGGTTGACTTCCAGGCCCGCGACCTGGGAATCCACGACAGCTCCCTTGCCGCCCTCCGGGAAAGCGAAACCACTGACGTCATCAACGTTGCCGGGGCATATGCCTTCGGAATGAGCACCACCGAAGCGGTTCGAGCAAATGTTGAGACAGCTCTAGCGGTCACGGAGTTCGCCGCCACTTTGCCCGCCCTGCGGAGACTTGTTCATCTTTCCGGCTACCGGGTCGGCGGCCAGGAACCGGCAACCGAACCCTGGTCACAGTCGAAACGCCACAACCTCTACAAAAAGTTGGGGGCCTATGAGGCCTCGAAGGTTGAGGCCGACGCGGCCGTGCAGGGCCTTTCGAAGCAGTTGAACATCCCACTCACGGTCGTCAACCCGGCCACGGCGACCGGCCATTCCTTCACCGGTGAAACAAACCAGATACTGGGACTGGCCCAAACACTCCAACAATTGTGGCGGGGTGAACTGCGGGCCCTGGCCGGCGGGCCGAAGACCTTCGTACCGGTCGTCCCCGTCGACTACCTGGCCCGCTTCCTGGCCCTCGTGCCGACGGATGACAGCACCCAGGGAAAGTCCTATTGGGTCCTGGACGACAACACCCCGTCACTGACAAACCTCCTGACGTTGATCGGAAACCACTACCAAGTCCCTGTTCCCCGGCTGCGGGTTCCGGTGGGCATAGTCAAAATGCTGCCCCCCGGTTTAAGTGGCGTTGAACCGGAGACATTGAGCTTTCTTTCCTCGGAGCGATACCCAACCCACGCCGCCCAAGTACTCGCCCAGGAACACGGCCTCATCTTTCCGGACACCATCACCGCACTGAAGCGCTGGGCGGATTACCTCGCCCGGCACCACTTCGGCAGCGGCACGAGAACTAGTTTAAACGGAGGTCCTGAAAAGCACCCCGTGGCCTAAAAGCCGAGGACCTACCCCCGATTGCCATAAGATCCACACCCCAGAAAAGGACATCTCCATGCCCCAGATCGACTTCACCCTGGTCGGCGGCCCCACCGCTGTCTTCACCATCGCCGGCCTAACGATCATGACCGACCCCACCTTCGACCAGCCCGGCAGCTACCCCACACCGGGCGGGCCCACCATCATCAAGACCTCCGGTCCGGCCCTGCACCCTTCCGAGGTGCCGCACCCGGACGTCGTGCTGCTTTCCCACGATCATCACGCAGACAACTTCGATGGATCCGGCCGCGAGCTCACGACCCGTGTCCGCTCGGTCTTTACGACCACCGAGGGCGCGAACCGACTTGGCAACGGTGTAATCGGACTCCGCGACTACGAATCGGCCACCGTGCCGCTGCCGGACGGAGGGGACTTGACGATCACCGGTGTGCCAGCCCACCACGGCCCGGACGGGCTCTGGCAGGTCCTCGGCCCGGTCCGCGGATTCGTTCTCTCCGGCGAAGGTCTTCCGACGGTTTACGTCAGCGGCGACAACTCCTCCCTGGAGGTCGTCGAAGAGATCGCGGCAAGGTTCGGTCCGATCGATCTGGCTGTCCTATTCGCCGGCGGCGCCAAATTCGACGACATCATGGGCGGGGCATTCCTTACTCTCACCAACGAGGCCGTCCTCCAGGCGGCCAAGATCATGGACACCGCCACGATAATCCCGGTCCATGCCGACGGCTGGGCGCACTTCAGCCAAAGCACCCACCAGTTACGCGAGGCTTTCGAAGCGGCTCACATCGGCCAGAGACTCGTGGTCATCGATCCCGGAGCCTCAGCAGTGCTGAATTTTCAGGCCAACGGCCAGGGTCACCTCACGAACTGACCCAGCCCGTCAGAGGGTCTCGGGTGGCGCCTTTCGGAATCGCCAGCCAGGGAGCCTGTCCCGCCTGAGTTCCACCGGTTGGGCGGCAGTGTCAGCTCGGTAGTGGACATCCAATACCAGGGAAACGGCCGATGGGCCTCTGAAGCTAGTAGTTCTCGGATACGTAGGCGTATGCCCGGTCAAAGAGCTCACCGGATGCGGACAGCCCGTACCGGACCAGGACTTTGCGGATGGCGATGCGGACGGCCTTGTCGCCTTCCTTGGTGTTGTTCCAGCCGTCCCAGCGGACTTCCTTCACGATGGCGTCGATGTCGGCAACGACCTTGCCGACAATCACGGGTACGTCCTCCGGTTTGTACTCCTCGAAGATCTGCGTCAGCGCGCCGACGTTCGGGTCCGGCAGCAGGTCCAGCCCGAAAGCGCCGGACTCATCCTCGGCTTTCTCGGCCGAGGCGAGGTCCCGTGCCAGGTCCAGGAGGTCACGGAGGAAATCCACGGAGTCGTGCGCTTTGGCGAGCTGGCGTTCCCGAAGCCGTTCCAGGCGCTCCGAGAGCGTTTTGTAGGCCGGGTGAACGCCGTTGTCGCCTTCGAGGCGTTTGCAGAGCCGGGTGGCGATGTTGTCGATCACTTCCCCGGCGGTGGTCACCGTGATGTCACCGGTTCCCTCGTCAGGATCGATGACACCGGCTTCGATGAGGCGCTTGATCGTGCCTTCGTCGGCGATGACGACGTCGACGCCGGTATCGCTGACGGTCACTTCGCCGATGTGGCCGTGGACGAGTTCCAGGGTTTTGGCACCCAGGCGGTGCCACAGAAGATCCCGAGTGTCATCAGTCGGAGCGACGGAGGCGTACACCTTGGACAGCCATTTGTAGTCGGCCCGGAGTGCTTCCAGACGGAGGTCCGGGTAGGCGGCCTCCCAGATGCCTTGCAGCATCCCGTACTGGGCAGCGAACCGTGCCATCGCCTGATCGTCCGGGATCCTGTCGTGGGCGGCTTGCAAGGCCTCGAAACCGCTGGAGGTGCGGTCGATGCCGGCGAAGCGGTCCAAAACGTTGGCGATCTCTACCTCGAACTGCTCCAGGAGCGAGTCCGTCTCGATTTCCTTGCGGGCGTGCTCGGGGTTGGCCGGGGACATGGCCCGGGCGAAGCCGTCACCGAGACCGATGTAGTCCACGATCAGACCGTAGCGCTTCTCCTGGCCGGTAGCCGGGTTCTTCCAGTTCCTGTTGGTCCGGGTGATCGTCTGGTAGAGCGTGTGCAGCTTCATCGGCTTGTCCAGATACATGACGCCCTCGATGGGGGCGTCAAAGCCGGTGCCCAGCTTGGAGGTGACGACAATGAATTTCAGCGGGTCCCCGAGCTGGCGGAACCGGTTGAGGATGGCCTCTTCCTTGTCATCGGTCAGCCGGAACGACTGCCAGCTGCTATCGTCCTTGGGCTGGACGGACATGACGATAGCGGCCGTATCCGTAGGTGTCTGATCGCCTGCCCGGGCCTGCAGCTGCCGGGTCAGCTCCTCGTGGTACGCCACGCACAGACCGCGGTCGTAGGCGACGACCTGGGCTTTCATGCCAAGGGGATCGATCGTGGAGTAGAAGTGCTCGATGATGTCGGTGCAGACCTTCCGGACCCGTTCCGGGTTGGCGAAGAACGTGCGGGTGTCCGTGGCCTTTGCGGCAACGTACTCCTGCTCCTCCTCGGTCAGGCCTTCCTCGGCCGCGAGCTCGTCGAAGGCCTTATCCAGGTCCGCTTTACGGATGTGGAAGTCCACCAGCCGGGGTGAGACGTGCATGGGGACGGTCGTGCCGTCGGCGATGGACCGGTCAGAGTCGTAAGTGTTCATGGCATGGTTCGGGTCATCCGGGTCACCGAATAGCTCGTAGGTGTTGCGGTCCTCGTCGGCGATCGGGGTTCCGGTGAAGCCGAAGAACCGGGAGTTCGGGAACGCGGCGCGCAGGAACTTCCCCAGCTGGCCTTCTTGGGTCCGGTGGGCTTCGTCGACAAGGACGATGATGTTCTCGCGGGTGTTCAACACCCCGGCGTTCTTGAACTTGTGAACAGTGGTGAAGATGATGCCGCGGCGGTCCTCGGCCAGGATGCGGCGGAGGTCCGCAGCGTTCTCCGGTGCCTCCAGGGAGGGCATGCCGGCGCGGAGAAACTGCCGGTACATCTGGGTGACGAGCTGGACCCGGTCCGCGATCAGGACGATGGACGGGTTTTTCAGCTTCGGTTCGTTGACCAGCTTTACGGCGGCAAACAGCATGGCCAGGGTCTTGCCAGAGCCCTGGGGGCGGGCGCGCGGTGCTACGGGGCTCAACTACGGACGACACAGAAGGCACCCCTTGACGAGACCGTCATCGTGGCCGTCCCCGTCAGCAGTGCCCGTGAGGGCTGGACCGAATTCCAGTACTTACGGGATTTCATGTCGGGTCCGGAGCCCTCGCTTCCCGACGTGGGTTACCGATCCTCCCTCGATGAAATGTGGCCTGAATTCGATGCCGGCATCGGTGGGGAAGCCTCCCGCCGCATAGCCTGGCTCAATCTTGACGGACCCTCCCGAACCGGCGTCGTCGTTTTTTCGCCGCTGGGAGCCGGGAACACCAGAGTCTCAGTATGCTTCGAGTGGAAGTCAACACAGCACTCACCCGTGATCGGCAGGGCCGAGGTCCTAGTGGCCCTCAGCGCATTCAAGGAATTCATGGAATCCCCGCCAGTTAGCCCGTAATTCTGTCACCTGCCATTCTCCGCCGCGACTTTGGGCGCCTTCCGGCCCGCGTGGCACTGCTCCTACCGGAAGGCAGTCGACGGGTTTTCCAGCCGTGCTTTGACGGTGGTGCCGGCCCCCGGCGCGGTCCGGACCTCCAGCGACCCACCCGTGGCTTTGAAGGTGTCCCGAAGTATCCGCAGGCCACTGTGTCCTTCCGGGGATCCCAGTGCCTCGTCAAAGCCAATGCCGTCGTCGGCGACGGAAATCTCTGCCCCGCGGCAGTCGCTATTCAGTCTGATCAGCACGTTGGCTGCGTGGGAGTGCTTGGCAACGTTGGCCAGTGCCTCCCGGGCAACCCGGTAAAGCATGGCCGACTGCTCCCGGTCCAGATCGATTTCCGCGGGGACATCCAGCCGGAGTGAGATGCCGCGGTCCTGGACCGGGCCGGCGAGCCTCGTCAACGCTGCGGCCAAACCAAGCTGTTCCAGATCTGGGGGATAAAGCTCGGTGGTCATTTCCCGCAGTTTCCTGACATTGTGCTCCAGGATGGCGCGTGCTTCGGTGAGCACCTGCACCTTGCTTTGGCCGTGCAACTGCGAAGATTCGAGGGCGTAGGACAGGCCGGAAAGGTCCTGGATCACGTTGTCATGGAGGTCCCTGGCGATTCTCCTGCGTTCTAGGTCCGAGGCCTCCACTGCATGTTTGAGCAGGCGATGGCTGGTGGTCCTGTTCGTCTGGATCTTTCGGGCGAGCCGAACAGCGGTTGGCAGTTGTGCCAGCTGGAGGGCGAAAAGGGCGAGGAGGAATGGGGGAATCATTCCGTACAGAACTTCTTCCTGTACTTCACGCAGCGGTTCGTCGTCGTAGTAGGCCTCGAAGATCAGTGGAGTCCCGTTTGCGGCGATGAAGCGGACATACACCTCAACGAGTTCGCCGGCAGCTGACTCGAATTGGTTCTCGAACTCCTGCTGGTGGCTAACAGAGGCCTTCGCGTCGCCGTTCTCCAGCAGCTTGCGCTCCGTGTCCGCTAACTGGAATACCCGGCCAATCAGGTCGCCCTGGTCCGAATAGACCACCTCGCCGTCCGGGTTCCATACCTTGATCCGCAGTACACCCTCGCTATCCAACCACGGCCGAAAGTTCTGGTCCAGGTCTGAAATAGCAGCGGGGTCACCGGCCAAGAGTCGCGCGGTGATGAGGGGTCCCGCTGTATGGTCTGCCAGCCTCTGAGTGACGACGATCGCCTCATGCAGCGCGTGCTTTTCTGCGGCGGCGTGGATCCAGAACGTTACAGGGAATGCCACAAGTACCAGGGCAAGGACGCCCATCAGTAGGAACTTCACGACGGCGGTGCGGACCTCGGAATGCTCCGCTGACCGGTGGTCAGCCGGCGGCGGCCCGCCGTGGCGGATGTCAGCGTATCTGGGCATCAGTGGTTTTCTGCCTGAGCGCGTCCAGCAGGGTGGCCAGCGACCCGTCCTTGGGCAGGAACGCGCAGATGCCCGCGGCGGCTGCCCGCCGTTGGGCCTCCGGCGTCGGCGCCCCGGCCAGCATCACGATCCGAGTATGGGGTGCAGCAGCAAGAATGCGCAGCGCTGCAGCTATACCGTCATCATCGGGCAGGCGGTAGTCAAGGATGACGACGTCGGGCGCCAGTTCGCGGACCAGGTCAACACCCGCTTGTGCTGAGTTTGCGGTTCCCACGCTGTGCAAGTCCTGTTCCCGGTCCAGGGCGCCGGCAAGCAGCTCCGTGAACGTCCGGTGGCGGTTGATGGTCATGACGCGAATTCTGGGCGGACCCGGGATGGCCCCGGCTGCGGGCAAGGAGGTGTCGGCCGTGGCCTCCAGCAACTTGACATGGATGGACCGCAAAACGGGACCCGGGGCGCAGCCCATCTCCCGGTCCATGATCCGCCTGCACTGATCAAAGGCCCGCAAGGCCTCCGTGGGCTGGCCACTCTTCTCCAGTGCAAGGACCAGGGCCGTCCAGGCCCGCTCGCTGAGGGGATCATCCACTACGGCTTCCCTGGCCCAAGTAGCGGCCAGCCGGGTTTGGCCCAACGCCAGGGCCGACTCCGCCGCCAGAATCCGGGCATGGAAAACGCGGGCCGCATGACGGGTACGCTCCGCTTCTGCCCAGGATGGCACCAGTTCATCGCCCATCAGCGGACCCGAAGCCAAGCCAAGAGCCTCCTGAAGAAGCACAACCGCGCGTTGCGGCGCTGCGGACTCGGCCCTTCGCACCAGGGCCTCGAAGCGGTCCAGGTCAAGGTCCACCAGCGATCTGTCCAGCATGTAGCCGCCTGTCACGGTCCGCAATGGGCCATCCTTGCCCATTCCGGGCTGCAGATGGCGCCGCAGCACACTGACATAGCTTTCCAGGGTAGGGAGCGCCTCAGGCGGTGCCTGCCCGGCCCAGAGGATGTCGATGAGGCGGTCCTTGGAAACGGGTGCGCCCAGATTCAACAGAAGGAGTTCGAGAATTTGCCGGGGCTTCGGGCCGCCCAGCTCCCCGTATCCGAGGACCGCATCCCCGCGCCGGATCCGGAGGGGGCCGATGATTCTCGCATCGAGCCGGCAAGGGCCCTGCCGCGTTAGTGCAGGCGGCCATGATTGGTCGGATTCTGCCAAATCTACTGAGGACATCGAGAGACCTGCGATTCAGTCGTGAAACTTTGGTCAATCGTCGTGATTTGGCGGGCCGGGGGCACGAGTAGCCACTACTGGTCTTATGTCCGTCGAACGCACTTGTTAACCACTTGTCCCTTCCCCCCGGTGCACTAAGGACGCCCTGTTTGCCGTGCCCCCCCGGGCTACTTCACCAAGGTTGCTACAAGGTGCCCGGTTCACCATGGCCTCACTCCATCCCTCAAAACGGCAGGCATCTCATGAGACCCTTCAATTGGTTGACCCTGGGCTCGGCCGGCGGCAAGGCGTCCGCGCGCCCACATACTGAAGACAGCAGTTTCCACGCTATGCGCGGCCGGCACGCCGCCGCGCGCATAGCAGGAGTCCGGCCAGCGCGCGTTCGGATGATCGCGGCCATCGCGGCCATAGCCATGCCCGTGGGCATGGGCCTGCCCGTTGCAGCCCACGCCGTCACGGCCCCGGTTGGCCAAGGGTTCACCGTGAGCCCCGCCGATCTGGCGTTCATCCTGCAGCAGATCAAGATCGCCGAGGCGCACGTCGCCAACACGACGTCCGAGACGGGCCCCTGCGGTGCGCTGATCGGCACCGGCCCCAACCAGTTGCCGAGCCCCTTGGTCTCCCAGGGGCTGCGGACCGTGGACGGCTCCTGCAACAACCTCGTGCCCGGCCAGGAAGGGTTCGGCGCTGCTGATCAGATTTTCCCTCGGCTGACGACGCCGGTATTTAATGTTGCCGAGGCAGTGCCCGAAGGCTTCGGCGCGCCAGGTATCAGCTCGTACGCTCAAAAGAAGGGTTTGGTGTTCGACTCCGAGCCGCGCACGGTCAGCAACCTGATTGTCGACCAGACCGCGGCCAATCCTTCGGCTGTTGAGGCCGCCGGCAACCCGGTGCGGACCCAGGGCAACGACGGCGTTGTTCCCTGTCCGGTTCCCCAGCCAACCCCCCCGGTCGCGGACTGCGTCCCCGCGGGCGAAACCCTGTTCATCCCGAACGTCACCACCGACGTCGGTCTCTCCCCGCCCTACAACTCTCTATTCACACTGTTTGGTCAGTTCTTCGACCACGGTGTGGACCAGACAGTCAAGGGCGGCGGAACGGTCTTTGTTCCCCTCAAGTCCGATGATCCGCTGGTCGCGGGCTCGGACCACATCTTCGGCAACACCGACGACCTGGACCCGACCTTGCGGTTCATGGTCCTGACCCGGGGCAAGAACCAGCCCGGCCCGGACGGTATCGCCGGAGACGATCCAGCGACGCCTGCCGACGAAAGCGCCGACGACGTCCAGGACGCGCTCAACACGGACTCACCGTTTGTCGACCAGAGCCAGACGTACACGTCCCATTCCTCCCACCAGGTCTTCCTGCGGGAGTACGTCAACAACGCCGCCGACAAGCCAGTCTCCACCGGCAAGCTGCTCGGCGGCCCGCTGGACAGCAACGGAAACCCCGGTCCCACCACCGGTGGCATGGCCACGTGGGCAACGGTAAAAGAGCAGGCTAAAACCCTCCTCGGACTCCAGCTCGAGGACAAGGACGCCGTAAACATCCCCATGATCGCGGCCGACGCCTACGGCAAGTTCATCCCCGGACCGGTTCGCGGCCTGCCGCAGTACGTCACGGCGAACGGACTGGTGGAAGGCAACCTTGCCGCTCCAGAGCCGGTGCCCGCCAACGTGAAGTACTTCGACACGCCCTTCCTGACCGACATCGCCCACAACGCGGACCCGACCAAGGCCTGCCGCAGCGCTATCGGTGTCGAGCCTCGGGACCCGGCGGGTTGCCTGCATCCCGACGACGATGACTCGGCCTCGGCCGACTTCGCCAGCCAGCCGGCAGGGACCTATGACGACGAGATGCTCGACGCCCACTTCGCCGCCGGTGACGGGCGCGTCAACGAGAACATCGGCCTCACGGCAATCCACCAGGTGTTCCACTCGGAGCACGACCGTCTGGTCGGCGACATCAAGACAACCCTCACGAACGACACGTCCACCCGCGGAATCGCTGCTTTGGCCGAATGGCAGTCCGCATTGGGCGCAGCCGGCTGGAACGGAGAACGACTCTTCCAGGCGGCACGGTTCATCACCGAGATGGAATACCAGCACCTGGTGTTCGAGGAGTTCGCCCGCAAAATCCAGCCGGCCATCAACCCCTTCCAGCCGTTCGCTTTCACACAGACCGAGCTGAACCCGGCGGTCAAGGCCGAGTTTGCCCACGCCGTGTACCGCTTCGGTCACTCCATGCTCACGGAGACGATCTCCCGCCGGAACGAGGACCAGCCCGGCACCGACAACGAGTTCGGCACGTCCGACGACGTCCGCGGGAGCCAGAACGACATCTCGTTGCTCAAGGGCTTCCTCAACCCGCCGGAGTACACCAACGGCGGCCCCGCCGGCTCGCTGACGTCCGACGAAGCCGCCGGCAGCATCATCGCCGGCATGTCGGACCAGGTCGGCAACGAGCTGGACGAATTCGTGACAGAAACCCTGCGCAACCACCTGCTGGGCCTGCCCCTGGACCTGGCGACGGTCAACATGACCAGGGCACGGTCCGAGGGCATCCCCCGGCTCAACCCGCTCCGTAGGGAGATCTTCAACGCGACCAACGACGGCGCGCTCAAGCCGTACATCAACTGGGTGGATTTCGGCGAGAACCTGAAGCACCCGACGTCACTGGTCAACTTCGTCGCGGCCTACGGCCGGCACCCATCAATCACAGGGGCTGGTCCGGATTCTGAATTGGGGACTCCTGACGACGTTCCGGCAACCTTGGCCTCTCGGCGGGAAGCTGCACGGCTCCTGGTCAACCCGAATGCCCTTGCCGGGGACGTTGCTCCGGCTGACGCTGCTGCTTTCATGAACAGCACGGACGGCTGGGCCAACACCGGCACCAACTCGGTAACCGGCGTGGACGACGTTGACCTCTGGGTCGGTGGCCTAGCCGAGATAACGAACGTCTTCGGAGGACTGTTGGGCAGCACCTTCAACTACGTCTTCGAGAACCAGCTCACGGACCTTCAGAACGGCGACCGCCTCTACTACCTGGCCCGGACACCGGGCATGAACCTCCGGGCACAGCTGGAAGGCAACTCATTCGCCGAGATGATGATGCGGAACACGAACGTCAAGTCGCTCAAGGCGGATGCATTCGCCACAGCGGACTGCAAGTTCGAGCTGAAGAATCTCGCCGGAACCACGGACGGCTTTGCCCTTCACGGTAACACGGTCCTGGACGACCCGGACTCGGAATGCAGCGAGCCGGATCTGCTGCTCCGCCAGCCGGACGGCACCATCAAGTACCGCGCCCGGAACGCCGTGGACCCCTCCGGGATCAACGGCCAAAGCGTCTACAACGGCACCGCCGGCGTCGACCGTGTTTACGGCGGCAACGACAGCGACACGTTCTGGGGCGGCCTCGGCAACGACATCATCGAAGGTGGCGACGGCGCTGACATCGCCTTGGGCGGGGAAGGCGACGACATCATCACCGATCTCGCCGGTGATGACGTCCCCAAGGGCGGCCCCGGTAACGATGCCATCGATGCCGGTCCCGGCCTGGACATCATTATGGGTGGCGACGGCAAGGACTTCTCCAACGGCGGAGCCAACATCAACGAAACCTTCGCCGGCGCCGGTGATGACTTCATCATCGCCGGGCAGGGAGAAGACGCGGTATTCGGCGACGGCGGCGATGACTGGCAGGAGGGCGGCGACCAGCCGGACCTCATGCAGGGGGACAGCGGCAACCTGTTCTTCCTGGACGATTCGCAGAAGCCGGGCCACGACATCCTCATCGGTCAGGGCGGCGACGACGACTACGACATGGAGGGCGGCGACGACGTTGGTCTCGCAGGACCCGGCCTCGAGAAGGTCGCCGGAGCCTCGGGATACGACTGGGAGATCGGGCTTCAGGATCCCCAGGCACAGGATGCCGACCTGAATCTCCCGATTCCGCCGCTGGACATCCTGCAGGTGGGCGTCCGGGACAAGTTCAACGAGGTGGAAGCACTCTCGGGCGCGAACCTCGACGACACTCTTCGGGGCGACGACGTTGTTCCCAGCGCCGTCGGCGGTGCCGGATTCATCGGCTGCGACGTGCTGGACCAGGCAGGCCTCGACCGGGTTGCCGGTCTTGACGCCCTGGTTCCGGCGCTCAGCACCCCGGCGGACACCGTCATCGGGGTTTCGGCATCCCGGGACTGCCCGCTGCTGGTCCCCGGCAGTAACGTCTGGGGCGATGGCAACATCCTTCTCGGCGGCGGCGGAAGCGACCTGATCGAGGGGCGTGGCGCCGATGACATTATCGACGGCGACAAGTTCTTCAGCGTCCGGCTCAGCGTCCGCACGGACGCGAACAACGCGGCCACCGAGATTGGCAGCGCGGCCGGAATGACCACGCAGTACCTGCGGGACGGCGCCGGCAACCTCACCGGACCTACCCTTCAGGAAGCGGTGTTCGCGGGAACCGTGAACCCGGGCAACATCGTGGCAGTCCGCGAGATCCTGGCGGGCACCGGCGGCACCGACACGGCAGTGTTCTCCGGACCGCTGTCGAACTACTCCATCGTGTCTACGCCTGCAACGGAAACCGAACTGGCCAAGGTGACGGTCACGCAGACCGGCGCCGATGTGGTTGGCCAGCGGGCCAGTGATGGGATCGACACCCTGCGGAACATCGAGCGGCTGCAGTTCACCGACCAGGTGGTCACGGTGCAGGTGCCCGATGCACCGGCCATCGGCTCGGCGACCGCAGGCAACACGTCCGCGACGGTGACGTTTACGGCCCCGGCCGCCAACGCGTCTTCGCCGATAACGGGCTTCGAGGTCGTCGTGAACACCGGCGGCGCGGCAGTCCAGACGGTCACCGGCGTTGAGGCCTCGGCCACCAGCGCCACAGTCCCCGGACTAACCAACGGCACCTCGTACACCTTCCAGGTGCGCGCGGTGAACCAGTTCGGCGCAGGGCCGCTGTCCGCGGAATCCAACGCGGTCACACCGTCCGCTGCGGCTCCGGGTCCACCGACCGGGGTCACGGCAACTGCGGGTGCCGCTTCCGCAACCGTGGCCTGGACGGCGCCCACCAATGACGGAGGGTCCCCGATCACCGGGTCCCAGATCGAGGTCCGCACGGGAACCACGGTGGTCACCAC
Source organism: Pseudarthrobacter sp. HLT1-3 (assembly GCF_059383535.1). NCBI lineage: Bacteria > Bacillati > Actinomycetota > Actinomycetes > Micrococcales > Micrococcaceae > Pseudarthrobacter > Pseudarthrobacter sp. HLT1-3. The sequence continues at coordinate 82,680 of NZ_JBWZCJ010000021.1, forward strand.
CGTTTCCTTTGCCAATGCGGCCACCAGCCAGGTGGTTACCGGTCTGGCAAACGGCACCGAGTACACCTTCGTGGTCCGGGCGGTCAACGCCGCCGGAGCCGGCGCGGGGTCTGCACCGTCGAATGCAATCAATACGCCGAATACGCCGGGCGCGCCGGTGATCGGACGGGCACGGCAGGGGGCCAACCGCGGACCAATAACGGCCAGCATTGGCTGGACGCCGCCAGCGGCAACAGGCGGATCCCCGATCACGGGCTACAAGGTAACGGCCCTGCGGATGAGTTCCGCCGCAGCCAACGCCACCGTGGTTTCACGGACGGACTCCGCAGTCCTTCCGGCGACGGCCAGGACCCTGGAGATGACCCTCACCAACAACACCTACCGCTTCGTGGTGGTGGCCATCAACGCGGCGGGCACCAGCCCGGAGTCCGCCCGTTCGAACAGCGTGGTGGCTCGATAGGAAACGCGCAGCGCAGCTAGCACCTGCAGCTGGCAAGTGAAGGGGGTGGCCCCGCGGCCACCCCCTTCGTTGTGCGTGCAGAGCTCGCTGTGGCTGGCAACTCCCTGCCCGGCACACAGTCCGCGGCTGCGAAAACACAGCGGAGGCACGTCCAGTGCGGGGCAGTCTTGTGCAGGCATGGAAGAGGGCCAGGTCGGCTGAGATGCAGTCTCAGCCAGCCTGGCCCGTCGTCGTCAATTAGGAAGTAGTGGTTCAGTCAATGGCCATGTACCGGCTCCTCGGCAAAGGCGGCCTCCACCGGCTCCTCGTCCATGTCCACACCCGTTCCCGTCCCCGACCGTGGAGCTACCTTGACGGCATCGGCGGTGTTCCCTGCGGCGCGGGCCACGCCGAGGCGGACAGCCTCCACCGTCTTGTCGCTCAGGAGGGGGCCGGTGTAGCTCATTTCGAGCTCGCCGTCGCCGCCATGGGTGTCATAGTTACCCAGCGCATCGGCAAGGATGCCTTCCAGCGCGAGGGCCTCGGCCACCGCCCCAGGGTTGGCCGAGCCGACGATGAACCGCAGATCGTGCACCAGGACCCGGGCCAAATGAACGTGGTCCAGTCCCGGAAACGCCTGGTCGGGGCCGAATGCAAGGTCCACCAGGTCACCGCCATCAGCGATGGTGGCATCACCGGGCAAGGCAACAATAAGCTCCGGCACGGTGTGCTGCAGCACGCTGGCACCAAGGACATCCGGTGAGATCCCGAACAAGGCCAGGCCCAGGCTGCCAGCGGCCGAGGAAAGTGCTGCGCGGAGCTTTTCCAGATCCGCGTCCGGGGCCGGGTGGATAGCCACCACAATGCGCCGACGGACCATGAGCCCGTCGTAGCTCACCTGAGGCCGGTTGTTCCCCCGTTCGGAACCCGACCCCGACGTCAGAACCTTGTCGGACTGCCCTGACGGACGTGAACCGGGCGGCGCCCCGGCAGTGCAGCCGGCCACCAGGGACGAGGCCAGCACCACCGCGACAGCAACAGCAGTCGCTTTCATCTCAGGTACCCGCCGCGTAGCCCGGCTGGTACTTCGGGATGAAGTAGTTCGCAGGCAGGTTGTCCGGGACGGACGGGTCCGAAGTGATCGGGTCGTTGTTCCGGAGGTCACCCACGGAGAACTGCACCATCATGTCGTGATCCTCGTGCACCAGATTGTGGCAGTGCACCATGTAGCGGCCGCCCGTGTGGGCTCCCGTGTCGAACTGGGTGAGCAAGGTAATGGACTCGTTCTCCCCGGCATAGAAGACGTCCTTGGGCCCTGTCTCCCATGCGAACGGTTGCCCGCCGTTGGTGTTGCGACCGATGATCTTGGCATCGACCAGGTGGATGTGGACCGGATGGAACCAGCCGCCGGATCCGTTGATGATGGTCCACTCTTCAACGTCAAAAGGCTCCGGATTGCCCAACAATTTCGTAAATCCGGAATTTTCCACATCGGCCCAGGTGACGCCGCTGATCTTCCATTCCCCGTTCGCCCGTTCCACCCTCAGCTCCCGCTTGGCCACCACCAGATCCGATGTCAGGCTCATGGTGGGCAGCCCACCCCGGACCGCATTCGGCGAGCCGCCGTCGTCGAGCGTCTTGGGAATCGAAGAGATGGCCCCTTTCCCCGAGCCGGAGTTGCGCACCACCTCGAACTGCATGATCTTGTCCGTGTTGGCGAAGTCCTCGTTGTTCTTGTTGCTCAGATTTCGCAGCTGGATCTTCTGCCCCGCCTTGTACTTCCGGAAGTCGATGAGGATCTCGTAGCGTTCAGCAGTTCCTTGCCGCCATGACTGAACAGCCTGGACCTTCGGAACCATGCCGCCGTCGGTACCGACAATGTAGACCGGCTCTCCCGTGGAGAGCGTGGGGCGGTAGGAGCGGGTAATTGAGGCCACGAGGACCCGAAAACGGTAGATGCGCGGCTTCACCTTCATGGTTGGCCACGGCACGCCGTTGACCATGATGATGTCGCCCCACAGGCCGTCGTGGTCGTTGTCGTTGTAGCCGAACGAGCCGTCGGCATTAAACAGGGCATCCGAGATCATCAGCGGCACATCGAACTCACCCTGCGGCAGCTGGTCACGCTCGAACTCATCGGACAGGGGGTAGAAGCCGGCCAGCCCGGAGTAGACGTTCTGGGCCGTCACGTGGTGCTTGTGGTCGTGGTACCAGAGCGTGCGTCCGGTTTGTGCGTTGGGGTAGCGGTAGTTCTTGACATATCCAGGCGGGGTGGTGTCGTTGGCGTACCCGTCGTACTGCGGCAGCGACGCCGAGCCGTGGAGGTGGGTGACGGTCTGGAAGGCCATGGGATGCAGCAGGCCCAGCGCCGGAAAGTCATTGCGGATCCGCACCTCGGTCCGGGTCCCCTGGATGGCCCGGATAGTGGGGCCGGGGAAAACGCCGTTGTACCCGGCAAGAGTGGTGGTGAGACCCGGCAAGAACTGGGCTTGTCCAAGCTTTTGCGTCAGCGCGTACTTGGCATACGGGCGCCTGCGATCGCCGTCGTCGAAACCTGTTTCGAAAGGCTCCAGCACCGGCGGCCGCCGGAAGACACCGGCATACGGAACCGGCGTGTTTTGAGGCGCAAGCTGGCTCGTCGTGATGGGTGGCGTGGTCGGTGGAGGAACGGTGAATGGGGCACCTTTCATCCCGACGAGGCTGAATGCCCCTAGCGTTCCGCCCAGCTTGAGAACTTCCCTGCGAGTTGTCATGACCTCTCCTCAGTGGTGAGTGATACATGCCGTTGCGGATAAACGCATCCGCACGCAACGGCGGAGATCAAACCGACCTGCGGCGTACCAGCCGCTTCCTCCCTTCCTCCGTCAGGTCATGGCCTGCTCAATCCTCCTCAGATAATGCCTCGCGCAACTTGTAAAAAGGCTGGATCGGGCACGCACGGCCAAGTCCTACACAGGAAGAGTCGAGCATAGGGTTTGGCATGTAACCGTTTTTCGGAGCTCCCTGACATTTGTGGGTTCATGAATTCTGGCTCAAAGACTCAGTCGTCTGGAGCCATAGGGAACATGCCCTAGTTTCGGGCGCGTCACGGTGGGACTATGCAGACATGAGCGAGAACGCACAGCGCCGTTAGAGCGCTTCTGCTCCTGGCAGCGAGGACGAACACCTTCCGACCCCGCTTGGAGGTCATCCCGGCAGACCGTCCCCACAGCATACGAGTACCGTGGGCCAGCGCGGCCGGGGTTCAGGGGAAAAGCTCGAACACTACCAGCGCGAAGCCAAGGCAAGCCGGTTCATTGAGCCGGCCTTCACCATCGTCTGTGCTCGCGGTACCACCTGAACGGCAACCACGTCTGACCGCCGTTGAGGCGGGCTGAAGTCCGGTGTCTCACCACTCTGTCCTGCAGGCTCAAGCGTGCAGGACGCCTGCGGGTCGTGCTGGACGCCGGTCCAGCGAAGGATCGTGTACATGGGGCTGACCACGCCGAGAAAGCCCATGGCTGTTCCGGGCGATGGAGCCCTCATCGATGTGAATGGTTGAGTAGGCCCAGTCCGCGGGGCCAAGCGTCTTATAGGTGTTCAGCTTGTGCGATGCCACGCGGCGATCGTGATAGTGGTGGCAAGCATCAAGGGTGTTCCATTCGTTCAAGACAGGCGGACATGCTTCCTCTGCCAAGAAACATGCGTAGTTTCCTGCGGACGGCACGCAGTCATTCTTTGAGGGCCAGGATGCCGGAACGCGTCACGCTGCAGTCCCCCTTGCCGCGCCCGGCGCACGTGGCGCTAGGACCGTCGTCTTTCCTGGCCGCCGAGTGTCGTTGCCCGCGGGATCAGCACCGGCTCCAGCATGACGGAGTCAGTGGGCTTGCCGTTAATCCTGCTGATGAGGGCCTCGAAACTCAGCCGGCCCATCAGGCTGAGATCAGAACTGACCGAAGTGAGCGGCACGGGCAGTGTCGCTGCGAGATCCAGGTCGTTGTATCCCACCAGCGCGACCTCGGATCCCAGCTCCTTGCCCGCCTCCTCAGCGACTGGGCATCACGCCATCCAGTCCGTTGCGGCGAAGCTGAGGAGGGCCGAACAGGCTAGGATCCGACGGGACGATCCAACCGCCGACGTGAGTGCAGCCGGCCCTCCGGCTGACGCAGAGGCGTACCTTGGAGCATTGTTCAGCGCGAAGACCGGGTGCGCGCCCCCATGACAGGCGGGGCCCGCGACCGCGAAGAGCGGGTCGCCCTGATTGACATGAGCCCCTTCTATGTCGCGTGCGAGCGGGCCGACCCGTCGCTGGAAGGCAGAGCCGGTCGTGGTGTTGTCCAGCAACCGGTATATATCAAGCTGTTGGTGACAGCTGGTTGGTTTCTTTGTAGTTGATGCCGGCGTGGCTGGGGGCGCCCGGGACGGTGGGCCTGCGGTGGTACCGG